>CAYNWE010000018.1:0-11860 GCA_964400855.1 uncultured Candidatus Saccharibacteria bacterium | reverse complement strand
AGTACCTAAAATAGTATGAGAAAACCGAGATAGGTTTTCTCATCGTGCCGGGTCGCCACAATAGGCGGTCGACTCGGACTGCTCTTTCCTGACAAGTGAATTCTTAAAACCAGAATAAATCTGATTTTAAGAATGATAATTAACATGTCTAGTTCTTTTCCCTTGGCAACAGGCTGATCAATTCATGAAAAATGTTAGAATACTTTTAAGTAAGAAGTTAAACAATGAAGCACAAGAAACGCAATACGAGTGAGAATAAAGCACAAGGACAAACCCATAAGGTTGATGGACCAATTTTTAGCCCCGAAGCGCAAGCAGAAATTGAACGATTGGCTGCTCAAAAAGACGAAGAGTTAGCTCCATTTGCTTTCAGTCGACTCCAGCAGATAAGAGCTGAACAGCAACCACAGGTTGATAGGAACAAAAAAGTTGAATCGTGGCGTGTAAAAAATCAGAATCGTTATACGAAAATTGCTGTTGTACTTGGAGGAGTAGGCATCATAGGACTCGTAGCGGACAACCAAGATTTACTAGCTGGCGCTCTTGTAGGGTCTTTGCTAAACGTAGCATTACATGCCAAATGGGTAGCAGCACAAGCAGTTGGATTTGATTACGTACCCTTTAAAGGAGCTGAACAAAGGATGGAATATTTAGATACAATCTTGCAAACTCATCCAGGGCAGCCGCAGACAAGTGCTGAACAATGATCGAAGCTTTTAACTGTTCGCTGTCTACTGTAAACTGTTATCAATGAGATTGATTGGATTATCTGGGACGAATGGGGCGGGCAAGGATACTGTCGGTGAGCTGCTAGCAGCAGAGCACAATTTTTTGTTCATTTCAGTCACTGACATGTTACGCGCGGAAGCGTTGAACAGAAATCTGGATACAAGCCGTGAAAATCTGCGCACCATAAGTGCTGAGTGGCGACGCGAATCTGGTTTAGGTGTACTTATCGACAAATCTGTTGAGTATTATGAAAAAATGGGTGGAGATAGCAAGTATGCAGGACTCGTGCTGGCGTCACTTCGAAACCCAGGCGAGAATGACCGTGTACACGAGCTAGGTGGGGAAGTTGTGTGGATAGATGCTGACCCTCGAGTACGGTTTGACCGGTTAAAAGGACGCATGCGAGCAGATGACCCGCAAACATTCGAAGAATTTGCCGCTCACGAGCATGCTGAAATGCAACATAGCGGCGACGCGGCGACGCTTAGTATGTCAGAGGTAAAAGATAAAGCAGACAAAATATTCCAAAACTATCAAAACGACGAGCAATTGTTGAAAAAACGGATTAAAGAAGAAATTCTTTAAAACTATACTATTGACAAATATGCATAAACAAAGTATAATATTTGTTTATGAGTGCATCAGATGCCGAAAAGGCTGAATATACTGAATTTCTAAAGTCTAAATTTCGACAGCCCCTCAAACGATGGGCATACTGGGCAGACTTAATCCCTACAGTTGCATTAAACTTGCGTTCTGAAGAGGAGAGTGAGCGAAGTTGGGCTGAAGATAGCCTTGAGTGTATTCAGCAAGCCTTTGCTGATCCGAAAGTGTATGGCGGGGCATTGATAGATTTATCAAGTGAAGAAACGTACGACACATTTGTAGCCGACGTTAATAACTGTATAAGCATGCTGAATAGTGGAGAATCTGGTGACGATATCTTCGAATGGTCAAGTGCAGCTCTTCAAATGGCAGGGACACTCGCTTCACGATATGTAGTCAGGATCGTACCTGAATCAATTCCTGAACAAGCATAAGTATATTGACAAAATAGCAATAAATTGCTACAATACTATTACTATATCCAAAAATAAACACTATATATCATGAGCCCACAGGAAATTAACAGACATAGCGAACTGCTCCACCGCGCAATGGAGACACCGCCAGAGGTGCCGGTTCAGCTTATCGCAAACCCCTATGGCGTAGAGAATCCGTTCCAGCCACTCGCTCAAGAGCAAGTCCCAGAGATACAGAACAACATGGTCATGGATACTGTTTCGCGAAATCTCGCTCAACTTGTTATGGGCTTGGAGCGTCATATCGACACAGATGAATTAACTGGTGCAGGGAGTCTTGTTGCTGCAAAAAATGAGATACAACGGCTTATTGATGGAGGTAAGGGACTTGACCTGTATTTTTTGGACTTCAACAACTTTAAAAAAGTTAATGATGAAGTCGGCCACGAAGCTGGTGACAAGACGCTTATTACCATGGTAAGTGCACTGATTGGGAACTTGAGAGAAGGTGAACGAATATTTCGTGTTGGTGGCGATGAGTTTGTAATTACAAAAGATCTTAGTGTTAAGAAAGACAGAAGGCAGTCTCAAAAAGAGGACATCGAAGTAGACAAGCGAGACACAAATACTCGTCGAGCCGATATAGACGATGACAGCGAAGGGCTCAAAACCCGTGTTGGTGGTGCACTCGAACAATCGCTAGAAGCTCTAGAGCAAATAATGGGTAAAGAACTCAGCCTCAAAATGGGAATAAGCGTCGGGCATGCGAGGCATAAACCGGGTCAAACGATAGACGATTTATGGAAAGCAGCTGACATTGATATGTATGAGGATAAACGGGCTTCAAAGCTCGCGGAAGTAGAGGGTCAAACTCCAGAAGAGTTTCACCAATCTCGTCTCAGACGGATTATTAAGTATGTCCGTCAGTCAAAAAATAAAACTGCCTAAGTTCGCCTTAATTAAATAGTCATTTGCGTGTCTTGGCTATGGGGCTATACTTAACTTATGTCAGAGAGAAAAAAGCTCGCTATTATTGACGGGAAGAGTGTGTTTTATCGTGGCTATTACGCCATGCCGAATTTGAGTACGAAAGATGGTACGCCTACGGGTGGTGTCTATGGGTTCTGCGCGATGGCGCTGGAACTCATCAAAAGGTTAGAGCCAGATTATGTCTGTGTGGCGTGGGATAAGCCTAAGACGAATATCCGAAAACGGTTAGCAATATTGCCAACGTATAAGGCGGGGCGAAAGCCAGCACCGCCTGATTTTTATGCCCAGATTCCGATATTGCATGAGGTGCTGGAGGCGTTTAACTGGCCACTATATGAGTACGATGATTATGAGGCCGATGACATTATGTGTTCGTTGTCCAAGAAGGCGGCTGCAGCGGGTATAGAAACCATGCTGATTAGTAGTGATTTGGATATGTTGCAGTGTTTGAGCCCGCTGACGCACATGTATGCGCTAAAAAAAGGGCTGACGAATATAGAGAAATTTGACCCAGAATCTTTTGAACAAAAATACGGCATTAGTACTGACCAGTTTTTGGACCTGAAGGCGTTGAAGGGTGATGGATCAGACAATATCCCAGGGGTTCCAGGTATTGGAGAGAAGGGGGCTGCAGATTTATTGCGTGAATATAAGACGCTTGATGGCGTGTATGAAAACGTCGCATTGATAAAATCCGGCATTGCCAAAAAGCTCGAAGCTGGGCGTGAATCTGCCTACATGAGTAGAGAAGTTGCGCGATTGTTCGACGATGCACCAGCGCCACTCGACCTTGAACAAATGGACGTCGATAAGCTTGATGTCGATAAGCTGGCTGCTATATTGAAGCGGCTTGAATTTAGAACGCTTTTGCGCAATTTGCCATCTGGGATGCAGGCGCATAACGTCGATAACATCGCACCAGCGAGTGCGACACATGAGTTGCACGTACCAAAAGTTGTTCACGTTACCAAACCTGCAGAACTGAAGAGTGTAAGTTTGGAAGGTGACGTTGTATTACACGCCAGAAGCAGTGGCAAGCATGGTAAAAACCCGACGGTATTGCTCCTATCGGATAGCGAAACCTGCTATGCGCTAGACCTACGTAAACTGTTAGCGAGCGACCTCAGCCCTCATCTCTCAGCCCTCGTTCCTCAAGCAGTCATAGGGTACGATTTAAAAAATAGTCTGAAAGTGTTATTAGAGTTAGGAGTTGAATCATTGCCACGCGTCAGTCATGACTGCTTAGTCGGTGCCTTTATTGTGAATTCACTGCGACGTGATCAGAGTTTGAGCGAACAGGCGAGCAATGACCTTGGCTATGATGTAGAGCTAGAAAATCTCGATGACGATGAGCTGTTGAACAAAGCAGGGGAAATCGTTGCAGTAATACGCGAGCTTGCCAACTTGCAAGGCGAGCAGATGAGTGAAGTGACGAGCCTGATTAAGATGGCAGAGACGGTTGATTGGCCTGTGATACCAGTGCTTGCACGCATGGAACGAGCTGGCATGAAGCTTGACCCAGCGTTCTTTAGCAAACTATCTGACCAACTTGGTGACCAGATTAGCGACGTTGAGCAAACTATTTATGGGCATGCTGACCAAGAGTTTAATATCTCGAGCCCGAGCCAGCTGAGTGAGATATTATTCGTGAAATTAGGCTTGCCAGTTGCCGTGAGTAAAAAGGGCAAAGCAGGGCACTACAGTACTGCTAGCAACGTGTTGGTGAAGCTGAAGGGCATTCACCCAATTATTGAGTGCATAGAACAATATCGTGAATACACGAAGCTTAAGAGCACGTATGTTGACCCACTACCAACAATGGTGGACGAACAAAACCGCGTGCACAGCACCATGAACTTAACCATTGCAGCGACGGGTAGACTATCAAGCATTGATCCGAACTTGCAGAACATTCCTGTGCGCACAGACCTTGGGCGCAAGATTCGCGAGGGCTTTATAGCTGAGCCGGGCAATGTGATTATCAGCGCAGACTACAGCCAGTTTGAGCTACGCATAGCGGCAGCTATGAGCGACGACAAGGCAATGATTAGCGCATTCAATGAAGATCGTGATATCCATACCGAAACCGCAGCACTGATTCAAGGCGTACCTGCAGAAGAAGTAACGAAGGAAATGCGCTACGCAGCCAAGGCAGTAAACTTCGGTATCTTATACGGGCAAGGCGTGCATGGGTTATCTGAGGGCACAGGTATTAGTTATGCAGAGGCCAAGAAGTTTATAGACAAATATTTTGAAGTCCGCCCAGCGCTAAAAGGCATGATTGAGCGATTTAGGCTTGAAGCAAAAGACCGTGGCTATGTCGAAACAGTCATGGGCCGTCGACGTCCGACTCCGGACGTGCAGAGTACTAATTTTGCTATACGCGAAGGTGCATATCGTGCTGCTATAAACATGCCGATCCAAGGCAGTGCCGCTGACCTTACTAAAATGGCCATGGTCGCAATCGAACCGAAACTGCCAAAAGGCGCGTTCCAAATCATGCAAATCCACGACAGCATCATGGTGGAATGCATAGCTGACCAAGCTGATGAGGTAAGCAAAATGATGAAAGAAACAATGGAACAAGTCTACCCGCAACTCGGCGTCAATCTACGTGTAGACGTGTCAGTAGGCAAAAACTGGGGCGAACTTTAATGTATTTAGTTTTTGCTCATATAAACACATCAAATCATTTTGATAGTTAAAATAATGAAATTATTAAAGCAACAAAAAGCAATTCCTACGCTTAGAACAAACATATTTTATGTTGTTTCAAATTCTGTTATTGACAAGGATATACGGCTAAATTGTCAGACTGCAAATACTACTACAGAACAGGTGAGGGACAGCTAGTATAATAGAAGCATGTCAGAGGTGCGATATTATGACGTGACTGCTCCTGAGCGAGCACGTCGGCGAAGGGTTTTGGCCGGTATTGTTGCTGGTGGGCTTGCTCTGTTTGCTTATCGTGAGTTAAGACAGCCAGCTGAAAAAGTTGTGGTTCCTGCGGGAACAACTATTGATACGAGTACGACAACCTCTACGACACAATTTGTGCTTCCAGCAGTTGGACCTGAAGCGACTATTGTGCGCATAACGCTACCTGAAGAAGTGCATGCAGAATCTAGTGTTGCTAGTGAAACAGCGCATACTGATGCGGCAGATACAAGCATTGTTACTGACGCCGCACATGTCGAACCTGCACACAACGAAACAACTATCCAGCAGACCGATGTGACGCCAGTAGCTCCACCTGAGCAACATACTGCACCGCAACATACGCCCAATGCTCAACCAGTGACTGGTACGACAGTAGCACCATCACACACGCCAAACCACACAAGCCCTGTGGCGCAGCCGCAAAGTACAGTTCTTACTTCGCCTGCTACCATTGCAACAAATCCCGCAGCCACGTATGAAACAGTTCCGTATAGCGCACCACAAACCATAACAATAGCCCCACCGGCTGGATAAGGAAACGAAATGAAGTATAAAATTATCGCTGCAATTATGGTTATCATCGTTTCTGCGTTTTCGTTTTCATATGGCGAAGCACAGACAGCTGATCATACGGTCGGGCACGCCGTAACCGGACAGCATACATTGGTGACAAATCTACAAACAACAACCGTCGGTTCTACAGCTTGGGCGCAAGAACTGACGGTTGCACCTGGGATTGCAACGGCATGGTTGTTAAGTTATAAAAACGAGGGGAGTACCTTGGTCCCGAAAGTTGTCCTACATGCTGCAGTGCCGCAGAATCATACAGTTGTGCCGGGTAGTGTGACGTGGTTTGACCCTAACTTTCCGGCTGGGCATACGCTGACTGATACTGGTTTGTTTAACGAAGGTGTAGATATTGGTGGCGTTGCACCTGGGGGTAATGGGTTTGTGCGTTTTCGAACAATACTTTCTCAAACCACGCCATGTAGTATAAGCTCAAGTGCGAGTGCATATTTTGAGTTCGGAGCAAGCACGAATAAACACGAGGCAAAAGTCTCGACACCGGCATGTATTGTAGCGACAACTTCAGCGCACGATTCAACAGTGCCGGCAGCAACGCCAACGCAACCTGTAAGCACTACAGCTGAGTCACATACATCGCACAGCAGTGTTGCAGATACAAATGTTCCATCACAACCAGCAGTGCCTGTAGCACCGGTGATTCAGGCTGTACAGGACACACTAGCTCACAGCACAACGCATAACCAGCCAAGCCAAACAACAGTAGCGCCTGCACCACCGACCCCAGTGCCAGCACCAACGCCGCAGTCTACGGCAACAACACATACGAGCCACGCAGTTGCGGCTGCTACAACGCCGGCTGCTACTTCTGCAAGTACAGCACCCACACCAAGTCCGTCACACTCAACGCACACTATTCCGGAGACCGGCGGTAATCCATTTTGGATCATGTTGGGAACGGTAGCCGCAGGGTATTTAGTAGCACTTATGCGTAATGCTATAAAGTTATCTTATGAAGCATGGTGAACATGAGCAATTTAGCAGGGTTCGAAGTTCTCTAGAAATTGGAGTTGGCTTAGCTGTTGGGGCTATCGCTACAAATTTTGTGTATGATGCTTTGGTGGGTAGAACAGAAGCACCTACCGCTGTTTCTGTCGATACGACGACTTCATCAACTACTATTGCTCAGGATACCCCAGAAGGGCTCATCACTAGTCTTGGTAGTCAATCTGTTTTCATTTGTGAAATACGTAACTCTGATGGGACGACAAGTGAAGTGACGATTGACATCAATGGGCCAGAAACGCCAGTCCAAATCGCGTCGATTTTGGGCGGGACGAATATGCTAAATGTGTTGCTTGACGGTGTTGATGCTTTTAATGCAGATCTTGATGCAAGTCTAGCGGCTGTAGTAGGGAACGAGGTGCAAGTCATAGATACAACCGGAGTGCTAACCCCAACTGAAAGTTGGTATTTGGAGTATAAAATTATTAATGAATTCAACGAACAGCACCCCGCTGACTAATAGAATAAGCACTTTTTATGATTGAACCATGGTGTTATGATTTGTTTTTGATAAAACAATAAACGAGGTGTGCGTGGAAGAGCAGATTGAATATCAGGTATTTGTTGAGATCGTGGAACCCGAAAAACTGCAATCTACGCCAACACCAGAGCAGCTACAGCAGGCTCAAGAGGTTACATCTATTCACGATTGTGTGCGACCTGGACTTGAGAGAGCCCGAGCTCGACGAGTTCTTCGTTTGCAAGGTATGAGCGATGAGCTGGTAGACGGCCCACCAGGTGAAGAGGCGCAGAAAGTTGTTGAAAATGTAGGGTTGGCTGCAATGGTTGCACATACATTTATTCGTAAAAGAAATGCCGGAAATATGCTGAATCCTGACATTCAGCAAGTTGCTCAAGTAGGGTTGTTAAAAGCAATAAGGGGATATGACGAATCTAGAGGTATTGCGTTTAGTACATATGCAGTCAATACAATTTCTGGGACGTTGAAGAACTATCTTAGGGATCATAGTTGGTTGGTACGTCCTCCAAGAACTCTTAGTGAGCTTCGAGGAACTATCAGTAAACATGCGAATGGGTTACAAACAAAAGAAGATATTGAAGTATTTGCGAAACGAGTTGATGCGTCACTTGAACAAGTTCGAGAAGCAATGAATCTCAGTAGTATAGATGTCGTTCAGTTGGATGAAGGTTTAAGTTCTCACTCCGCTACACGAATTAGCGGAGGCGAAGAAATTGGGTATAGTAACTCAGAAGTTTACGACTTTATCACGCATGTTTTACGACAAGACAAAAGACGAATCGACGTATTTTTGATGAGTATGCATGGCTATAAAAATATAGAAATAATGGAATTGACTGGGCTGACGAACGGGCAAGTTTCTAGGATTATTGCAGACGCTCGTACGAAACTTAAAGAGTACTTTGCCGATTTGCAGTGCTAATTTTGTGAACAAGTGGTAGAATTTGAAGCATAAGCGGAGTGCGTTATGTTAAAGCGATTATTGTCACATGTGCTGATAGGGTTTGCGACTTTTATATTAACTGCAACGTTCTTTATGTGGACCATAGACGCTCGAGTACTCGAACCATCTGTGTTGACTGGAGAGTTGCGTAAGGCCGGCGTCTCACAAGAACTTTCTAACTTGATGCCACAAATTGTGACGACAGAATCTGATGCAGGGTTAGCTGAAAAAGAAGATATGATGATGAAGGTGTCGGAAGCTGTGTCTGCCCAATATGTCGACCAAAAGATTATGCAGATTTCTGATTCTATATTGATGTTTGTAAAGGCAGGTGAGCCACAACCGGTTATTGACTTAAGCGATTTCCCGAACAGGCTCTCGTCTGTAGGTGTAAATGTCGATGACGAGTTCAAAGAATCTTTCAATGACCCTATCGAGCTGAACGAAGAGGGGACACTAGACGGTGTGACCAAAGCATACGAGTTGTTTGGAATGATTAAATACGCGGGAATCGTGTTATTTGCAGCAATTATGCTACTTGAATGGTGGGTGAGCCCGCGCGGTCAGAAGATGAAACGAATTAGTCGGGTATTTCTGTATGCCGGGTTGTCGTACTTACTTTACTGGACGATACTTGTGTTTGGTCCCGAAGTAGTGGCGGGAAAGCTTCAGGAAAGTGTTCAAGCAAATTACGATACTTCAGCATTGATTGAGGCCGTTATGAAAGCGGTACAAGGACTGTTTTCTGCCTATTTCTTGAGTTTTGTATTCGCATGTTTCGCGGTTGCTACGCTTCTCTATGCGATCCGACATTATCGAGATAATGATGTGATACCGACTAAGCAGGAAGTTAGCAAAGTAGGAAAGAAAAAGTAACTATCTATTGTAAAATAGCTCAAAAAATGGTATGATATAATCATACATGAACAAATTTGAACTAGATCCAGCCATGGATCTCGCAATCAAGCCAAGTATTGAACAAGATAATCGTCGCCGGTTATTCGGGCGAAGAAGCGGTGGTATTGCAGTACATGCTGCTGAAGCCACAGAGCTACGCAATACAGTAGAGGTAAGTTTTGCTGAAGAGTTCGGCGTGGAATCAGCATTGCGAGCTTACGATGATGCATGGGGCGAATATGCAGCATCGATTGAGCAATTTACAGACGACGAAGAAGTTGTTGACCTCTTCGATGACATGACAGGTTTCGCATCTCTGCAGAATGGGTCACGTTCTGAAAAACGAAGAGTTAATCCGCAGCGCGAAAAAGTCTTGCAAGAAATTACAACTGCTACGGTCCTCACTGCACGATCAACAGTAAATGCAAAATCAGAAGTGAGAAATGGCTCAATAGGATTTCGAGACGTTTCGGGACAGATAGCAGCGAACAGAGGCATAAGAGGAAAACTTTATGGAGTTGTTGAAGCATTTAACCCTTCAGTCGCTCGTGGAAAATTCCAGGAAAAGGTAGCAGATCTAGAAGGTTCAGTGGGGGCTAGCTACGGAAAAGTTGCGAAGCTTGAAGATAAAATAATTGAAAATCTATACAAGAGTATTGATGACCCGACGAGAGCAATACGACTTATCGAAGGATTTATTGAGACAGGATCTTCCGAAGCAAGAACCGACAAGAAATTTGTACAGTTCCTTTCAACGTTGCATGCGTTAAACCCAGCGAACTCTGTTTTGGCTCGTGCACTTGAAACGGTCAGAGCGGGTATAGAAGCGGGCAATGTGAGCATTGATTTTATAAGATCAAAGCTTGAGCAGCCCGAAGGTGATAATCAGTATAAGTTTATGGTACGTTTGCTAGAGGGCGCGGGGATTACTGAGAAAATTGATCAGTATCTAGCTAAGAGCTTTCCTGATTGGTCATCAGATATGAAACAAGAGTATAGGGAATACGCTAACCAGTACATAAGTGGCTTAAGTACCTCGATACATCGTATCGCTTCACAAAACACAGTGAAGCTTTGGGTCAGACCAACAGCCGCGATGACGGAAACCTTTATTGACGATCTATTTCATCGTTTGCATGGGAAGTACGCTGCCGGAAGTGCTAAGAAGCTTCCACCAAACGAACGGCAAAATGCTGTACGAGCAGGGCTCAATCTTCAAGTGACCGCAGGTGATAGCGTCGTTCAGCGAGACGTGAGTATCTCAAAGGAGACCGTTGAACCTAAGAAACTCGCTGTTATCGCCAATGGCCTCAATGGTGTTGCTGTTTGGCAGAATGAAGGCGCGAGTACGGAAGAAATTATAAAAATGTTTGTCAAAGACGGAAAAATCAGCAAAGAATACCGTACTGAGCTCACTACTATTATAGAGAAGCTACGACGTGAACCACTAGGAGTAGGGACTCAACTTCTTCGTCTCGGCAAGCGTAAGCCTGACGCAACGAAATTCTATAGAATAAATCCAGTTCATGCAAGTATGCCAGTGGTTGAAGCGAAGAAGGCACGGGTGATTTTTGCAATAAACGGCGACAGTTTAGGTATCTACTCTCTGACAACTGATTATGATAGGTATAGAGACGTCATTGATAGCCTTATTGGTTCGAAGCTGTAGTTCTCTCGCGGTTCTGTGAAAAATCATGACCTGCAGACTGTTATACTAACTGCATGGCTTTGAAAAAGTTCTATGTAGGGGTAAAGGCAGTTATAAAAACCGACAAAGGTGTTTTGCTGCTCCGACATCCGAGTGGGTACTGGGATATGCCAGGCGGGCGCATAGATGATAATGAACTATTTGAAGCAGCATTGAAGCGAGAGATTACTGAAGAACTGCCTGATAGTAGCGATGTTGTTATCGGTAAACAGCTTGGAACATATCGTCTAGATAGAGATATAGAGGCGGATTTGGGGTTGGTACTGGTGTTTTTTGAAGCAAAAGCGTCCCTTCCAGAGCCAGTGAAGTTAAGCGAAGAACATGACACTTTATACTGGGTTAAATCAGTAGATGACATCCCCGAAGGCATAACAGAGATTATTGGGCAAAATGTTCGAGCCGCTTTGCAAGCGGACTAAGTGAAAAAGTATTGCATTTATGCTTAATGTGTGATATAATATAAGCATTATGGAGTTTGCATCGAAGCTACGTTGGATTTTGGTGGTCTTTGTCCTCTTATTCGTATTGATATTCATCGGATGGGGCTTGTCTGCTATTGC
>CAYNWE010000017.1:0-11983 GCA_964400855.1 uncultured Candidatus Saccharibacteria bacterium | reverse complement strand
TCAAACGAAGGTGTTTGAGGCTGCACGCCTATTAGAGATCGTATCTTTTGCGGCTCGGTCGCTACATCAATGCCATCCAAGGTTGCTTGACCACTATCTATTGGTCGGAGCGCTTCTAGCATTTCGAGTGTCGTGGTCTTGCCGGCGCCATTTGGTCCAAGAATTCCAAAGATTTCGCCTTGCTTTACTTCAAAAGAAATCCCATCTACGGCAACATGCTCTTGGTACTTTTTCGTTAATTTATTAGCAACAATTATATTCTTCATACATATATGATACCAGTTCGTTGCTCGCATAAAAAAAGCCCCCATTTGTTATACACAAATGGGGGACGTTTGATTGACTCTTTTACAATGTTACAAGATTTACTTCTTGCGGCTGACTGTCAAGAAACCATTTCGTGGGTTTTCGTTGACTTGCATGCCTGCAGGAACAGCGTCGATTGATTCTTTTCTCTCATCTTTGCTGAAGTAATAAATAGTCTGTGTCTTTCCGCCTCGAAGAACAACATCCTTCGAATTCAGATAATATGTGACACCCTTTGAGTTTTGATGCTTATAAGCCATGCTTACACCTTTCCCCTCTTTAAACATTAGTTGGTATTCCCAACATACTCCCTTCGTGCAACACTTGTCAACATTTTAAGTTTCTATAGACGCTATCTGTAGCCTGTGTAAAACTTGGGCTCGAAACGCTATTGCCTTAAATACGCTTATGCATTACACTAAATGCATAACTAAAAAGTTAATGTGAAAGGTAAGGTGGGACACATGGATTTTGCCAATAGAGGCAATCGCCCAATGCAGCAGCAGCAACCTACCCCGCAAATGGGTGGTGATAATTCGACAAATACAACGCCAACTCCGGCGCCAGAAAAGTCTGGGAAGAAAATGAAGGGTCTTGATTTCGGTAAGCTCAGCACGGTATTCGTCTTGTTCGCAATCGCGCTTATAGCGATTGTCGTAACAGTAGGTCTTGTTTTTGGCAGCGATGGCACTACAAGCTCACAGAAAAGCGAAGCAGAGCAAATCAAGTCTGACAAGTATCAAGCAGTCTTCCTAAACAGCCAAGATGGCCAAGTTTACTTCGGTAAGCTCAATATCTACAACGACGACATTTATGTCCTTACAGACATATACTACGTACGAGTAGAAAACCCAGTACAACCTGAGGGTCAGAACCAACAGCAGCAACAGGCAAACATTAGCCTCGCGAAGCTAGGAAACGAACTTCATGGTCCAGAAGACACAATGTACATCTCACGTGACAAAGTCTTGTTCTGGGAGAACCTAAAGGACGATGGGCAAGTTGTTAAGGCAATCACGGATTTCAAAGCAAATGGTGAAAAGACCCCAGCTAGCACAAGTACTGAAGAGTCTGAAACAACACAACAACCATAAGTTGTCTTGAATCATTAAAAACACCCTGCGTTTCGTAGGGTGTTTTTAATTTTATCTGTCAATAAACTAATGTAGGAGCTGGCAGCGACTACTTTGATAGATGTATAAAATGTTTCGTTCGTAAGTACATTGCACCGTATAAAACTGTCAAGAAAGCAAACAGTACAAGCGCTATCAAGCTAAACCCGGCAAGGTCTGGTGACCACCGAGGTGACACAAAATCATATTTATATAAAGAATCCTCAATAGTCTTTACTTTGGCACCATTTTGGTCAATATAGCCATTGATACAGTCAAGCCGATTGCGGCCAGAAAATCCTTGATTACCTGTTGCTTCGCAATACTCTTGTGCTTGCGTATACAGTTGATCATTTGTATCTTTGACTCGCTGCTCTTCAGCGGCCAAGAGGCGGTCATAGGTACCTTTTAGTTGTATAGGTGGGTAGATTCCAGTTGGCGTGCCTATCTCTGTGTTCATGTGGCTATAGATGAACGTGCGTAGGTCATTGAGGGCGGCTTCCACATCACCACCCGCTTGATCTGCGGCCTGCAACGATTCATACCTCGCAACAGCCCCGTTGCCATTACGTATCATTCCTAGCACAAACAATCCACCAGACACTGCGCTCATGCTAGCAAAAATTACCACTTTATCAAGTCCAGTGCGCTCTTGTTTGTTACTTTTGCTCATAACTCTATTATACTGCTTATGCTCTTCTGAGTGCGGGGAATTTTTGTGCCAGTATAAAAAGACTTAGGAAGCCGATCGCAACAAAGTTCCAACGGAGTACGGAAACGTCACCAAACAAGAACTCGGCACAGACCCAAAGTGCAAGAAAGTACAAAGCCTTCACAACTGCACCACAAAATTCCATTAACGCTAAATAGACAATTCGATACCCTTCCTCGCTATCTGCGGCATCATAATAGCCTTTCATAAGCGGCATGCGATAACTAAGCGTAATTGGTTCATTCATGGTACTCGCGAGTGTCGCGCTCGCCCCAGTAAGCGCAAAAGGACGGAATAAGTGTAGCAGGGCGTTTGCCCACACGCCAACAGAGAGTAATAGCCACCCTTTTTTACCATCGACAATAACGCCAAATAGTCTGGTACTTACAAGCGATACAGCTGTTGCTGCAGCTATAATCGCGCCCACTTTCGCATAGGCACCCCCGCCAAATACAATCACCGACACAAACAATGGCCATACAAACTGGCTCGAAGAATTATCTAGATGAGCCCCTGCCATGGCGACAAAATCGCGTGTATGCCGGCGCCATGGGAACCCAAAAAAAGTTATTTTCTGATGCAGCTTCACGGGCTCGTTTGTTAAAAAAAGCGGGATGAGTGAGAAGCCCAGCACGATAATTGCTAACACGATAGATGCTTCAGGTGCTACCAATGACGCAGCTAAACCACCCAGTAATGGCCCCAAAGCACCACCAACCCGCTCAAACGTGTAAAGCCAACCAAGCTCCTTGCCGCCATGCTTTGTATTTTTTACTTTTGAAAAGTCAGTATGGTAAGACAGAAAGAATAGTCCGTTGGAAACAGTAAAAGCGAGTGCGAGTGCGATAAGTGGCCACCTCACCGACTCAAATGTAAACAGCATCCCTAAAAAAACTAAAAATAGTAATGTGCTAAGGGCTATTCCATGTTTTGGCCCTATACGACCGACAACAAACGCCAGACAAAAAGACAAGGGAATACGGAGTAAAAACACCCATAAGAAAAACCAGAAAATTCCTGCTATTGGTACCTCTTTGGTATATAAGAAAATTGGCACAAAAATACCAATTATGCCAAATCCAAGGCTACGCAAGCTCATACTTGTATAAATTTCAGCAATTTCATCGAATTCAAGCACGCGCCAAGGGTGACGATGCCGAGTAATTTTATAAATAAGCTGATTGATCATTTTTGTTGTAACTTCTCCCTCTAGTATACGCTGTTTTTACTATTTGCTGTAAACTAAACCTATGCATATATTTTTCTCTGGTATCGGCGGTGCTGGCATCGGTCCACTTGCGCTCATAGCGCACCAGGCTGGGTACAAAGTATCTGGATCTGACAAGCAAGAGAGTGGCTATATCTCAAACTTACGCAATAAGGGAATAAATAATATAAGCATCGGGCAATCATATGATGCAATCGGAACCATACATGCAGCAACTCCGATAGATTGGATTGTCTACTCTTCAGCGGTGCCAAAAGAGAACCCGAATCATCCAGAGCTAGAGTTCGCTAAGGACAAAGGAATACGACAGTCAAAGCGTGATGAGTTTTTGCAAAAGTTGCTCGAAGACACCGAGCAGAAAATGATAGCTATAGCCGGGACACACGGCAAAACGACAACTACAGCCATGGTTATATGGTTATTCAAGGAATTGAGCCTACCAGTAAGTTATTCCGTAGGAGGAAAACTAAGTTTTGGTGGCGTTGGTGAGTTCAACCCAGAAGCGACCTATTTCGTCTATGAAGCTGACGAATATGACCGTAATTTCCTGAGTTTCACACCAGCAATGAGTTTAATAGCCGGGATAGATTACGACCACCCAGATATATACCCAACGCGTGAAGATTATTATGCGGCTTTTAACCAGTTCATTGGTATTAGCTCGGCAACGATATTGTGGCAAAATGATGCTGATAAGATTAAAGTGACTGCACACGATTCAATCACGCTTCTAGATGCTAAAACAGATTTACGTCACATTCACTTAGCTGGTCACGTAAACCGTCTCAATGCACACCTAGCGATTGTGGGGCTCGAAAAATTAGGGCTTTGTAGTTATGAACAAGGCGTTGAAATTATGAACCGCTTCCCTGGAGTATCGAGACGATTTGAAAAAATTAGGGATAATCTCTATACCGACTATGCTCATACGCCAGAAAAAATACGTGGTGCACTACAGTTAACGAATGAGATTGCTGGTGACAACGTAGTGGTTGTGTACGAAGGTTTGCATAATACGCGACAGCATTTCATTAAAGATGAGCTACCAACGCTTTTTGAACTAGCGAGCAAACTCTATATTGTGCCGAGCTACCTTGCACGTGAAGACCAAAGTTTAGAGCTACTGACACCAGAAAAGCTAAGTGCGCTCATAAAAAAACCTGCTGAGGTCATTCCATCTACTGTTGATGACACACTAAAGAAGCACATCCAACACGAATTAGCTTCAGATAATCTTGTACTGTGTTTGTCTGCTGGCAGTGCTGGCAGTCTCGATGAATGGCTGAGACGAAACTTTACCGAAAATTATTTCTCGGACCAACCGAATTCACTGTAGCTGACATTATTTGCTATATACTCCAGCACTTCTTTTTGTGCAGGCACGACGTTTTCGGGTAAGTCATTGATATCAAGCCACTCTAACTTTTCAGCTTTATGCTCTTCTGCATTATATGGCTCACCTTCCCAGTGTTCTGCGATAAAATAGACATCTACCCAGTCCATAAACCCAACCCCCTCCACACCATGCCGATGTGCAATGTGAGCAAAACGTAACTGATCTAGTCCTATTTCAATCCCTGCTTCCTCACGAGCCTCACGAATTGTTGCAGATGTATACGTTTCTCCATATTCAACTTTTCCAGCAGGCAGCCCAAAATGTCCATCCATCCAGCCGGTATTTTTACGCTCCAACATCGCAATTTTTGACCCTCGTCTCAAAATGACAAAACACGCAATATATGGGCGTGCGCTATCGTAAACTGCATGAAATTTCATCTATTATCTCCACTTCCGCCGAGAACACCTCGTTTCTGTCTATCGGCGAGCTTATCCACATTGGCTTGTGCGATATCATTGAGTGTAAGCCCGAGATCATTCGCCACAACTGCTACATACCACAGCACATCACCGAGTTCTTTTTTTAAACGTAACGTGTCAAGCTTTGTTGGATCAGCCATATCATCGCGAATCCATTTTTTAAATATTGCTTGTACTTCCCCTGCTTCATCTCCAAGCCCAAGTACTTGCTGTAATAATTCAAGCACCTGGTCATCTTTTCGTAGATTTGTTTTTATTGCTTGGTGCTGATAATCATCTAATGTCATATTATTTCCCCTACTTCTCTTAAATCATACCGTATATTGCTATACTATGCGTACCATGAATCATTTTTATACATACGCTGACGCGTTAACAAGACAAGACGCCGAAGAATGGGTATTGCGTAACTACACATCGCTACTTGATATATTAATCGTACTCTTTTTTAGCTGGCTCCTGAGCCGATTTGCTCACCGTATACTATCAAAGCTACTACAACATATAGTCCGAAGTGACTTCTACCAGACAAAATCTGACAGAGAAAAGCGTGTTAAAACACTCAGTGGGCTTGGATCAGCTCTCATTCGGTTCATTGTCTGGGTAACAGCAGGCATAACCATAGTAAACATCTTAGGCATTAATACTGCTCCGTTCCTTGCAAGCGCCGGTGTTTTGGGAGTTGCGATTGGGTTTGGTGCACAAAAACTCATAAACGACCTCGTGTCTGGTATTTTTATCATTATAGAAAATCAATACCGGGTTGGTGATTTTGTTGAGCTTGAAGGAGTATCTGGGACTGTTGAAGACGTCACTGTACGTACCACTGTCCTTAGAGACTTAAACGGCGCCGTCCATCACGTGCCAAATGGCGCAATTGTCGTCAGCACAAATAAATCTATGGGGTATGGTCAAATTAATCTTGATATTGCAGTTAAGCCAGACACCAATTTAAAGAAACTTGAAACGGTAATTAATACAGTTGGCGAAGCAGTAGCTAAAGACGAAGAACTACAAGATGCCATTATCGAACCGCCGAAATTCATTCGGGTGAGTGATTTTACGGGCAATAACATTACTGTTAAAGTCATGGGTAAAACGACCGGAGGAAAACAACTTGAGATAAAGAGCGTGTTCTACCGAAAACTAAAACTCGCACTAGACAAAGAATCTATAAAGCTCGCTATATCACCTCTTCAGGCTGCTTCAACGGCCAAAAAATAACTAAAGTCCAAGTGAAGTATCGCTGAGATCAGTATCGGCAAAGTCTGCCGCTTCATCAAGTGAGCTTAATGCTTCGTCAACTGCAGTATCTGTCGTATCTATATCTGCAGTGGTTGCTGGGGCAACGGGCGCAACAGCTTGTCCGGTATTTGAATTGTCAGTTGGGGTCACTTTTGTCGTATCTTCTGCAGTATTTGTATTTGCACTTAGATAGACGAAAACGGCAACTCCTGCAAGGATAAGTGCAGCGAATATGGTAACAATCGCCGCTAATTTCTTATTATTACGGTGAGGTGGCTTATTCATTTGAGAAGCAGCCATGCCCACTGTAGCCATAGCACCATCAGGCAATGTAGAAGGCGTATCGCTGCCCTCTTGGCTTGGTGTTTTGAGTTGCGGTGTTTCCAGTACTTCTGCAGCTTGTGGTTCAGTATTTTCTTGACCAATAACAGACGTCACCTGTTCGTTTGCTACCTCATCGTTTGACGGTTCTTCAGCTGGCGCTTCGGCGAGTGGCTCGGTCGGCTCTGACGAATCATCAGTCGTTTCATCATCGTTTGACGTCTCTTCCGTTGGCTCACCCTCAAGCTCATCATGATCTTCATCAGTAGACGTAGAATCGGTAGCAGGAGTAGACACGTCTACGGTTGGTTCATTTGTAGTCTCAGGTTCTTCAGCCTCAACTACATCAGTGCTGGGTGCTGGCGGTGGCGTGATGTCATTTACAACAGGCCTTACAGCAGCAGGTGCTTCAGATGCTGCTGGCGTGTCTGCGGCATCAGTGATTGCTATTTTTGTTCCTTTATTTTCTTCAGGCTTCACATCTTGCTCATCCATAATTAGCTGTCACTCCCTTCTGAGGTCTTTGCTTCTAGTTGTTGTCGTGCATCGGTTATAAGCGCTTTTAGTTGCGTTGTAGCGAATTCACGAAATGCTTGTGCTTGATCTCTCACTGTTTTTTGAAACTCTCTTGCAGATTCGAGTGCTGCTGCAAATAAGGTTGGGTCAGCAGCACAGTCCATAGTTTCCAGGTCTGCGAGTACGGTGTCATAGGCATTCATACTTTCATCAAGTGCAACTAAATCAGAATTGATATCTTGTTGAGCTGTTTCAAGTGCTGTCGTATCGACACCAGCTTTTTGCAGTTGTGCGATGAGCGTGTCTAGTTTTTCTCCTATTGTCTGGTATGAAGTCTTCCGCTTTTCTACTATTCCTTGTACGCGTGCACGCAAACTAGTAATTTTACCCTGAGCTGCCTTACAACGAGATGCAATTCTCTTTGACTTTGCTTCAGCAAGCTTTGTTTCTACTTTTTCTTCGTAGGCTTTTATACGTGCTTCACGACCTGCAGATTTATCGGTGGTTGCCGTTGTCGTTTCAACTGCTTGCGTTGCTGCATCTTCAACCGCGGAAACTGATCCGAGTGGTGCCAACACAATGCTCGCAAATAATAACAGTGCAAAAATTCTTATACAATTTCTCATAAGTACCCTCAATTACTTCTTCTATTTTACCATAAGCTTTATTTTTATCTAACTCGTATTTGTACGTGATCATCTACAATCTCAATAAAGCCTTCTGTACTTAGTTGCTCCAACACTGAGTCTAGCCGAATATCTTCTAATGACATTTCTAACACATCTAAACTTGTTCTCAACTGGGCACGGCGTAGCACTTCGCCACGGAGTTGACGAACAGAGCCCTCAAAACGAGCTTGCTTTTTATACTTACTACTTTTTGTATGCGTTTTAACTCCATTTTTCTTCAGCCAAGTGCCGTAATCCATCATTGCCCAATAAAAGTCTCTATATGACCCGTTGTACTCATTTAGAATACGTTCCAAGCAACGCAAAAGTTCGCTGTCGCTTATTTTATCTTCGGTCATAAAAAAATGATGAATAAGTACCGTTCGAATATTTGTCTCGATATAAACATGCCGCTGATTGTAAGTGTAGGTGAGTACTGCAGCGGCGGTGTTTGCTCCTACCCCTTTCAAGCTAACAAGCTCTTCACGCGTCTCCGGAAAACCATTTTTAACAATATACTTTGCACAATCTTGTAGATATAACGCTCGCCTGTTATACCCAAGTCCCGACCAGTGTGCGATAACTTGCTCTAGTGGTGCGGTCGCCAGCATTTCGCTCTGAGGAAATGCTTTTAGAAAATCAATATATTTTGGTATCACTCGCTCGACTTGAGTCTGTTGCAGCATTAGTTCAGACACAAGAATATAATATGGGTCATAATTCCCCTTATGATCCGGCAAGCGCCACGGCATTGTTCGAGCATGCTCGCTATAGTGTCGAAATAGCAAAGCGAGGAAATTTTCAGACGTGGTACCCATGCACTTATGATACAGCGCGTCTATTGTCTCTACTTAGTAAAAATACCGAGAACGGTTACCAATTACATCTGCGATTTTACTCGGTGCACCACCTTCACGATTCACAATATAATCTGCTGTTTCTTGTGATGTTGAAATTCTATAAACAAGATGGCTGTCAGTTATCCAATATGCTGGGTCGGTAATGCCAGACGCAGTTATCAGAACTGCTTCCTTTTTCTCCTTTATATCGTAATCCAATAACACGCCTTTTCCATCTCTTAAATCTACCCAGCTTGCATGCGTTTTAATAGGATTAACTGCGTAAATTCTGGACTGCTGCTGGGTCGGCTGTGTTTCTAACTTCACAGGGGCTTCAGTGCCGAGATATTCGTACCAAGCATTACTCTCAGTATTCAACAACAACGTCTCATAGTCTTTCCGTGCTATAGACCACACTTGTTCATCAATTATCGTCTGCTTATTCTTCCCGTCGAGACTCGTCTTATATAATTTTGCTTGCGCTCGTGGTACCGCGTAACTCGAAACTGCGTAGTAGACAGTGTCATCGATTAGTTTGACGTCGTTAAAATAGTTCGATGTTGCGAGCTCGGTACGCTCTTTCGTCAGATAGTCAAAACTCACAATCTTACTACGCTGAGAATTGCCCGCACTAACTCCTTCGATCACTGCCACATAGACGAGCTTATCACCAGCCCATCCTATCACCTGCACTTGTTCGGAACGTGTAATCTTGTAGGTGTCTGCATTCAACGTATCAACAACAAATAACCCATCCAGTACGTAGCCCCCTTTGTTAATCTCCCCATCTCGAGAGCTCACAAAGGCAATTACATCTTTTTTCGGGTGGGGCAAAATATAAGGAACTTCACGTTCTTTCTTTGTCGCTCCAAGCAATAATTTTTCATTTTCACCGTCTACATCAATGGTAAACAGGTCATACACGCCATCTCTGTTACTAATAAAAGCGTGCTTTTTCGCAGGCACCATAGCAACTTCATAATAGTCACCGGTGACATCGCTAAGCTTTACTGTTTCTTTTCGATAGCCATCAGCGGTTAATACTACCTCATCTTCTTCGTTCACTTCACCCAAAACAATCTCTGTTTTCCCTTCGTCGTCTGCCTGACCAACCGCTTCACCTAGTGTCGCTTCAGCATTCTTCAAAACAATGTTACTCTGCCAATCTTTTAGAACAAAGTTATAGCGTGCCCCTGTAGCTAACAAAGACTGCTCGTTTAGTGGGTTACTCCCCCAGCCGAGTGTGACTACTTTTTCCAGTGGTGCGAATCCTTTTTTATCAACTTTCAGAAGCGTTCCGCCTTGTTTCAAATGTTGAAAGCTCACGTACCCATCATCGTCTGTCCTCGCCTCATTCCCCTGCAAACTCACCAAAATATTCTTAAGTGGACGGCCGCTTTCTGCATCAACAATCACCATGCTTGCTTCGACTCGCACGCCAACTATATTGAGAATACTGTAGCGCGAATATGGAATAAGCATTGCGGCACTCATAAAAACAAAGAGCCCGATCAGCGTTCCGTAGCGCAATCGTTTGTTTTCCCACCAAATTTCGCAGTATTTCTTTAGCTTTCCAATAAACGTTGATTTCTTTTCAGGTGGAGAAAAATCTCGCAAGCGGGCTCGATCTTCAGCAACCATAAGTTTGTCCGCTTCCTCGGTGACGATTTCATCGACAACATCATCTGCTTCACTAAGTGATGAGTCCGGCTCTATAGGATGTACATTGCCACCCTGTTCTTGATCTAGCGATTCTTTAAATTTTTCTTCCATAATACTTACGTTTATTGTAGCACTTTTTCTATTGTTCGATATCTTTTGAAGCACCGTTTAAGTACACACCGCCCCATACCCCCATGTGGTTGCCGTTCCGCCCAAATGCAAGGCATGATTCAGCAACTGAACACGTCGCACATATCTGTTTTGCTGTAGCTATGTCTTTCTCGTTTTCTGAAACAAATAAATTCGGGTCAACTCCTCTGCACTTTGAGCGCACTCGTTTACTAATCGGGAAAACATCATTCAGCTGGTGAGCAAGTTGCGGCAGCCTATAAGCCTCAATTGACTGTATAACTTGGCGGCTTTTCTCACTTGCTCGTGCGACAAATCCTTCTGGGACTCTGAATCGGCTATCTAATTTTTTTATAAACGCAGGATCTTCAATATAAGCTACTGTTGCATCGATGATATTGGGTATATGGTACACTCTGTTCTGCCTGCCACCAGTCACTGCAATTGGCAATCCTTCGTCACCTAAAAATCTGAGTGCTTTTTGCACAGGGTTTAATAAATCTTTCACTCCGCGCGAAGATGGAAACCCGGCAAAAACAACTTCCTTTGAGGTAACTTTTCCTTGTCTATGCATAAACACGTATTCACTTATCCAGAGGTGCTCTGGAGTTCTTAAGTTAATCTCAACGTGACTATCGTAATTCTCTATGACAAAATGTGCAGCACCGATAAATCTTTTTCGGTCTTGCATTCGTTCATTAAATAGTTCATAAATGCCAGCTTCTAGCGGCATAGGATAGTGCTGCCCGTACTCAAGCGAATCCATGACTACTGTATTTTTTGTTGAATAGAATCGACTACTTTGTCATCAGTTTCACCTGGAATCTTGTCGGTTACTTGCTGGATGGTGTCGGCATGCTGTTCTAGTACTTCTCCTGCTTTTGCTTGCAACTCTTCAACCGAATTAAGATTTTCTGGTAATTTTGCAGTAAGATCGTCGATTGAATTCATCCCTTCAGGTAACTTATCTGCGTGGGCACCGAGTAGTTCTTTCAGTTTTTCGAATAAGTTCATTGCATCTCCTTGTACCTAAAAGTATACACCTTCTTAACAGTGTCGACGTATACTATTGTCATGGCATTAAAAATTCTTCTTGTTGAGGACAACCAAGATATGCGAGATTCGTTGCGCACCTTTTTGATTGAGGATGGTGCAAAGGTTCATGCTGTGTCAAGTGCAGAAGATGGCATAGATGCCGTTGATGAAAACGAATATGATATTGCAATTATAGATATTAACCTCCCGGGCAAATCTGGCTTTCAGTTAATTGAATATATCCGCAGTGAAGGCTACGAATACCCACTCATTGCCATGACGGCTCGTGACGGCATAGTTGATAAAATTAAAGGCTTTGATCTTGGGCTTACCGACTATATAGTCAAGCCATTTGATTTGCTCGAACTTCGTGCACGCATACAAGTGCATGC
>CAYNWE010000016.1:0-12164 GCA_964400855.1 uncultured Candidatus Saccharibacteria bacterium | reverse complement strand
GTGAAGAGCTACGCAACAGGGGTCGATTACACTTCGAAAAGATTATTGGTGAGAATGCTATGTTCTTGCAGCAAGACCTCCGTCTCACAACGAGCCAGCTTAATGAGTTCATGAAAAATGAAATCAGCAAAGTTTTGAAGGAAGAGTTTTCTAAGTATGAAGAGTCGATTAACGATGCGAAACAACTCGCAATTGAATCTATCCAGAAAACACAGACAACCATTGAGCAACAGAGAGAGTTGCTTACCCAGCAGCTGACAGAGCAGTTGTCTGCTGAGAAAAGTCGTAGTTTAAGCCGGTTTGAGTCACATATGGCTGATATCGTGAACCATTATGTACTTGAAGCAGTTGGTGAGCAGATTGATTTGAGTGAACAGCTGGAGTTTATCCTTGCTCAGATGGAACGCAATAAAGAAGCAATTATTAAGGACATTCGTGATGGTGCTTGAGCAGCACGCATTGTCGCTCCCAGTAAGTATTGTGAGCCCCACTGATGTGGCTCGTTTAGCGCGTGAAATAGAAACACTAGATTCATTTTTCCGTGAACAGCAGATTCGTACAGGTGGCAATGCTCAAGAGTTACCACGTATGAGCAAGTTGCTCGACCAGCTTGCTGCAGATAATAAACTCAACATACTACAAGAAAATGATCGAGCGTTGATAAAACAACAGCTGGATGAGCTACATAAGCACGCACCTGTCATGCACATCAGCTTTAGTGTCGATCCACCTGGATCTTATGTACAGAAGATTGTTGACTGGCTGCGCTCAAATATTGATAAACGCGTGCTTGTGACAGTTGGTCTGCAACCAAATATTGGTGCCGGCTGTGTGGTACGAACTACTAATAAGTTATTTGATTTTAGTTTGCGAGAGTATTTTACTGAAAAAAGACCATTTTTTATCAGTAAATTGCATGGTGCGTTGACAGATGGAGATACGGACCTTTTGCCCGCTCCGCCAGCACCACCAACTGTACAAATACCTACTGTACCAGCTGCAGTCGTCAGTGAAGCTCCGACGCAAGGAGTGACAGCATGAGCACCTCGACTGGCAATCAGCACTTCGACAAACTCGTTGATGCGGGCAAGCCTATTGGTGAAGTGATAGGTGTTGAAAAGTTCCTGGTCCGAGTAAAAGGCTTGCAGCCATGTCGTATACACGCACTAGTGATGTTTGAAGATGGGTCTAAAGGGTTTGTGCATCAAGTTTTGAGCGATTATGTGATGATTCTTCATCTTGGTGAAGAACAACTACGGCTTGGTATGATTGCGGTTATTCAACATGATGAGCTTGTTGCAAAGGTAGGTAAAGACTTTATTGGTCGTGTCATTACCGTTACCGGAGAACCGCTTGACGGCAAAGGCCCAATTGCAGCTGATGCGGTATGGCCAGTTTTCAATATTGCACCGCCAATCTACCAGCGTAAACTACTTGATACGCAACTTGAAACAGGCGTGACTGCCATTGATGCATTGTTCCCTGTCGTCCGTGGACAGCGTATGGCGATGCTTGGGGATAACAAATCTGGTAAGAGTACGCTTGCAACTCAAATGGTGATTAACCAGAAAAATACTGACCAAGTGGTAGTGTATTGTCTGATTGCAAAGCGTCGAAGTGATGTTGATACACTGCTTGCGCGTTTGCAAGAAAGTGGAAGCCTAGACAAGGCAATCGTACTGGTGAGTACGATGTTCGAGTCTTTGATCATGAGCTATATAGCGCCGTATGTCGCATGTGCAATGGCGGAGTATCTATGGCAAGAAAAAGCGCAAGATACAATTATTATTTATGACGACCTCACGTCTCATGCCCACGCTTATCGAGAAGTCGCATTGCTCTCAGGGGTGAGCCCAGGACGAGACAGTTACCCGGGTGATATGTTCTTCGCACACTCGAGCTTACTTGAACGTGCAGGACGGCTCGATAGTAATAGTGCCCACCTCACAAGTATCCCTATCGTGAACGCTGCTGGCGGTGACATTACGGCTTATTTGCCGACGAACATCATGTCCATTACTGACGGTCAGTGGATCTTAGATATGGATATTTTCCGAAATGGTATCAGGCCTGCTGTCAACATGGGGTTGAGCGTGACTCGTACTGGTGGTGTGGGCCACAACAAACGTCAGAAAGATCTCGCAGCGCAGACGCTAAAAATGCTTGCAGACTATCGTCAAAGCGAAGAGTTCTCTCACTTCGGTTCTGAACTTGCAGTTGAGGCGAAAAAAGCGCTTGAAACTGGAAAACGAGTTTTTGAACTACTCACCCAGAGCCCGATAGAAGTGTTTTCATTGCGCGCACAGCAGCTCATGTTGGATTTGACATTGAACCTCGGTGATAATGAGCAGCTCAACATGGGGCAGTTAAAGTTGAGCGTCAATGAGCTTGCGCTTGCGATGAAAGATGATAGTGACGAAGAATATGAAAAAGCCAAAACGGCACTAAAACTAAAAGCATTGGTCGAACTTAAAGGGGCGCCTACAGCAGCTGCAAAGCCTGCAGAGCCAGAAACAGCCGCCACAGAAAGTCCAAAAGAGCCAGAGGAGAAGAAGAAAGAAGCAGTACCTACTAAAGAAGACTCAAAAATAGCTGAGAAACATGAAGAGGTGCCTGAAAAGGTTCCTGAGGTGAAGGTATAGTATGCGGAGACCTAACGATATCGAACGCGACGTTAAATCCATCGGCACACTGGTCGAGTTGACAAGTGTGTTTGAGGGTATTGCGAGTATGCGTATTGCCCAGATTAAAAACCAAGTGTTGCAAGCAACAGAGTTCTTTAACGATTTATGGGAAATCTATTCACAACTTCGTGTCGATAACTTATTCCGATTCGGTCGCAGTCAGTCAGGGGATGAGGTGCTCGATAAAGATTTGTTTATCGTCATTACTGCTGAAGGTGGATTCAGTGGTGATATTGACCAGAAACTGATTAAAGTGATGCTTGAAGATTATGATGAAAAGAAACAAGATATATTAGTGATTGGTCACCACGGCGCCATGCAGCTTGCACAACGCGGGGTGAAGTTTATCAAGTATTTCAAGATGCCGACCAAAGATAAAAACATCAACGTTGAACCTATTATTCGTTACGTACAGATGTACCAAAAAACAAAAGTGTATTACCAGGAGTATGTGTCTTTGATGGTACAAGACGTCAAACGTATCGAGTTGTCAGCCGCGGTACAGGAGCAGGGGAAGATAAGTGAAGAAGTCGACAAGAAAGAAATTATTACAAGTGAAAATACTATTTTTGAACCGAGTATGTATCGAGTGATCGATCACTTGGAGCGGTCAATGCTGCAAATAGCGATGAGCCAACTAATTCTAGACTCAAAGCTTGCGCAATATGCAAGTCGTTTTCGTGCCATGACAGCAAGCCATGAGCGCGCAGAAGAGTCGCAGAGTGACTATAAGCTTGAATACAACCGCTCGAAGCGAGCAATCAAGGATCAACGATTGAAAGAAATTATCACAGGTATGAGGAAATCAAAGGTGGCAGCATGAGTGTAGGATATGTATTATCAATCAAAGATTTAGTGGTCAGGGCACAGTTTGATGAGGGTGCACCTCGCATAGGTGAGCTAATACGCGTCGACAACGGATTTGATACTCGACTGCTTGTTGACCATCTCGAGCCGGGCGGTATCGCGTTCTGTCTGAACGTTCGCTCGGATCGACGTATCGAAAAAGGCATGCCAATTGAAACAACTGGAAAAGGCATAGAGATTCCAATTGGCGAACCAACAATTGGGAGAATTCTTGACGCACTCGGAGAGCCTCTTGATGGTCAACCGAGTATTAGTGGTGAAGGCGCGTTGAAAAAGGACATATTAAAACTTCCTGGCAGAAGTACTGACTTCACGATTTCAAAACCAGAAATACTAGAAACTGGAATCAAAGTGATTGACTTCTTCACCCCATTCGTTAAGGGGCGTAAGATTGGTATTATTGGTGGTGCTGGTGTCGGTAAGACCGTGCTTACGATGGAGCTTATTAATAACATTGCGCAGACAGGTGGTGGGTTGTCATTTTTCACCGGGATAGGTGAGCGTATCCGCGAAGGACATGAGCTGTGGGATACGCTTCGTGAAAATGATCTACTCAAAAATACCTGTATGTTTTTCGGGCAGATGAACGAAAACCCAGTGCAGCGTGCGTTGATTGGTATTAGCTCAGTTGCTGGTGCTGAATATTTTCGTGATGAACAAGGTAAAGACATCTTGTTCTTTGCTGACAACATGTATCGATATATCCAAGCGAGTAATGAGCTATCGACAATTCTTGACCAAGTCCCGAACGAAGGTGGGTATGAGCCGACTATTTTCTCAGATGTAAAAGTATTACAAGATAGACTGAGCTCCAATGAAAAAGGATCTATTACTAGCGTGCAGACCATTTATGTACCGGCAGACGACCTGAGCGACCCAGCTGTGCAGTTGATTCAGCATGAGCTCGACTCGACTATCGTGCTTTCCCGTAAAGTAGCTGAGCAGGGTGTTCGTCCGGCTGTTGACTTAAACCAGACGAGTTCGAGCTTGTTAACACCGGATGTTGTCGGTGAGCGCCACTATGTACTGAGCGTGCAAGTTCTTGCGTTGTTGCAAAAGTATGAAAGTTTGCGTGGTATCATCGCAATTATTGGTGAGAACGAGTTGTCTGCAAGCGATCGAGCTGATTATGCAAAAGCCAAGAAGCTGATTGCAAACTTTACTCAGAATATGAATGTGATGACCAAACATAACGGTGTTAAGGGTGACTTCTTCACTCGCGAGCAAACGCTTGCAAGTATTGAAGAAATTATCGTCTAGGAAGGCTCGAAGTGTATGGCACGACAAGATGCAAGTACTGGTGAAGTAGTTGACGATAAATCTGCGAAAAAAGTAGATGCACGCACTGATCCGACAATGATGCAGGTGAAAGTGTATTCGCCGTACCAAGTCTATTTTGACGAACAAGCAATAAGTATTAGTGCAGTGAACGAAACGGGGCCTTTTGATATTTTGAAGGGGCATCATAAATTCTTAACACTTCTTGCTCCGTGTGAGCTGCAAATCCAAGCAAAAACTGGTGAAGAAAAAATCAAGATTTCACGCGGTATTATGTATGTAAAAGAAGATCGTGTAACCGTGTTTCTTGATGTTTAAATGAGCTATTCTTCTCAAGTCATTGTCAGTCGAATTTAGGATAAAATTGTCAGGATGATCAGTCTATGACAATATAGTCAAAACTTACAGAGCCACTTAAATTGGTCGCAGTAGTTGCTATGCTAAAAGTAGTCGTACTTCGGCTTGAGAGATAGAAGTTCGTGCCGCCAAGCTGTGTACTTGCAGTGACAGGTGTTATGACGACGTGTGGGTTGCCGTTAAAGGCTGAGACGAACGTTACTGTCGCAATTGTACTCCCGCCACCACCAGAACCAAAGTTGACAGTGACAGTACCAGCAGTGTCCGTGCCGCTGATAGTGACCGTTCCACCTGAACCGACCGCTCCGGCACTGACTGACGGCGTTCCACCACCAGCATCGATGTGACGACCGAATTGTATGTCACCACTGAGGGAGAGCGCATCAACCGTGAGTGATGGTGCAGAGAGAGGTCCTGAGAATGAGCCCTGCCCGTTTACCGTTAAATTCTTTTGTACGTTTAATATGCCTTGCACACTTGCATCACCAGCGATAGATAATGTGTTGACTTGCACTTCGTCAAAGGCACTTTTCCCAGAGACGGTAATACCAGGGAGGTTAAGGTCGCCCCCTACTTTAATCGGACCAGCAACGTCAAGTCCATCACGAATCAATACTTTTCCTGCAAATACAGCATTAGATTCAACGCTGAGGAGTTGCTTAGGATCGCCTACGGTTGCTTCGTTACTTGTCAAATTATCAATTGCTTCTTGAGTGAGCTCCTGAGACGTGATTTCTTCTTCTTTGGCAGCTTGTTGATTGCTTGATTGTATGACGACGAAAACGATGATCAGGCTGATAATTATGAGCAGAATAAACGCAAGCAAATAAATGTTTAGCCGACTCGCTATTCGTGTTGCGATTGAACCGCCAGCTTTCTTTTTCTTTTCCTTTTTTTGCTCACCTTCAGCGGTTGTTGTCGCATCAGTTACTTCTGGTGTTTCAGTTACTGTCGTAGCTTGCTCTTCAAGCGATTCTAGCGCGTCAGCGGATTCGTTTTTCTTATTATCTTCCATACATATCCCACTATTATGCTTACGATTATCTTAGTCTAGAGTGTATATGATTTTCACTTCTTTGTCACGGATAAAACATGAGCTTGTTGCAATTATATAGAATCATATGGCATACTGACTGTAACGAGAGGGTTTTGACACGATATGGCGCCATATCATCACACAATCAGTACACATCATAAGTCAAAAAAAGCGAGACGGTTTAAGCGGCTTGCGCAAGGCGCAACTGCAGCCGTCCTGTTATTTATGATCGTGTTGGGTATAGACTGGCTGCTCACACAGATAAATTCTTCGAAAACAGTGGTGAGTTCAACCTCAAATGCAACTGTACAGTCAGCACGGATCAATATATTTCAGTCGCCATATTTTCGTTTTCAGGCAGACTCTAATTGGCGTGAAGTGACAGATGAGCTTAACTTGGCTCCCAACGATAATACAAAACAGTATCTCTATAGAAGTTTCGATAAAAATATCATTGAACACGAGCTATGGGTAACGGTAGACTTACCGGAGGATTATTTCTTGAAACGACACAATATTCCAACGAGAGTTATGCCTGTGATAGTAAATGCTGACGGATCTGTCACTATGCTTGGCGACGTGTCGGCACCTTGCGTTGAAACGCTTGGGCCAAACCCAAGCTTAGAGCCGCAGATTGTGAAGCAAGAAGATGTCGAATATTTCTGTAACCCGAACCAGGTAAACGACTACACTGTTGCTGTAGGTGAGTCAAGCGGCACCAGCCGTATCAAGATGCCTCAAAAAGATGGGACTTATGTCAGTGTTGCAATTACGTACCGTAATATTACTGCTACACCAGATGCAAGGCAGCTGACATCTATACTGGAAACCTTCAGAACGCTATAGTGCTTGTGGATAACTTGCATCAAAGATACTTGTGCACAGTTACGCAGCGTGGTACCTTATCATTGCTAACCTAAAACAAAAACAAACAAGGAGAAAATATGAAACAACCTATTGCGGGCGTAGGTGCGACTTTTCAGTTGCGCCGTGTGTCTGCTATAGCTCAAGCGTCTATTTTGGCGCTTGCAGCTCTATTGCCATTGTTGCTTTCAGGCAACGCTTCAGCAGGTCAATTGACCTCACGAAGTGCAACAATTAATAACTCTAAGATCCACAACGGGACAACGTCACTCAACACCGACGTTGAGTTTGTGTTTGGCTACACATTGCCAAACACGACGGCGACAAAAGCTGGTATTATGTACCAATTTTGTACAACCCCTCTCGGTACCTGTATCTTGCCAACCGGCATGAACGTGCAGACAAGTAACTCTCACGATTCACAAGCCAGCTGGCCAACAAACGGTACTGCATTTGCTGCTGTTTCTGAAGCTGCTAACGTTGGTGACTGTTCGCTCAATACGAACGCATACATCATCTGTTACAGTCGTGATGAATCAGTTGCAACTGGTGTCACTGGCGGTGCGGTAACTCACACAATCAGTGGTATCCAAGCACCAAGTGCAATTCAGACGGTCTACATCCGTGTCAGCATCTATAGTGATGATGACTTCGGTTCAGGTGACCTTGTTGATGCAGGTACAGTTGCTGTCGCTTTTGTCGACCAACTTACTATCAACGGTCGCGTCCAGGAACGTCTTGAATTCTGTGTTGCAGGTGTAGACGACGCTGACACATTGCCAGCTGACGTTGCAACTTGTTCTGGATTGTCAGACTCAAACGTTGACATCGGTATCATCGACGAATCAAGCATCGCTATATCTCCAGTAAACGGTACAGCAACAAACGGTGCAGATGATGACTTCGGTATCTTGATGCTCAATACAAACGCACAAGGTGGTGCATCAATCGGCTATTACGCTGACGACGCAACATCTGTTTCAGGCGGCGACACACACCAGCTTAAGAGCTTCCGTGTGATCCCTACTGACTGTAGTGCAACAGTAACTGACACAAACGACCAATGTTTTGAAAGTGCAGTAAACACAGGTGAAGGTAGTACAGTCACGAATGGCGACGAAGTCTTCGGTATGTACATCCCATGTGTTGTCCAGGGTACTGGTGGCAGCACCACTTCAAACTTGACAACTGTAAACGACGCTTACAACGGTAGCGACGAAGCTATCACTACTGTCGCTGACTGTGAAAACGAAACCTTCACAAGCGGTTCAGGACTAGTAGGCTGGAATGTCGGTAGTACAGCTGAAACATTGATCAGCTCATCAACAGTTGTTGACGACGAAATTGTGAAGCTACGATTTGCTGCTGCAGCTGCTGCAACAACACCTCCAGGTAGCTACACAGTAGTCACTACATACATTGCAACACCAACTTTCTAACAAACGTTCACGTTTTGTTTTAGGACATTAGCAACAAAAACCTAAACTCCCTCACATGCAAGAGGGGTGCGAGACCTCAAGATAAAGCATAGAGTTTAGTGAATAAGAATAGACACCGGATTTACTGCCCGGTGTCTTTCTTTTTATAATTTATCCGTTAAAATTTGAGCAGCATTTATGTTATCATAAGCAGCATGAAGAGGTTTTTGCAGCTGTTGATAGTGTCACTTGTGGTGTTTGCTCAAACGCAGAAAATAATGGCGCAATCAAGTTCAACAAATTATCAAGTTGAAGAGAGTAGTTTTAGTTCTGGTTCTGGGAGTGGGTCGTCTGCAAGCTTTAGTGCTCGTGGATCAGCTGGAGACGTTGCGGTAGGTTCAGCATTCAGCACGACTTACCAAGCATACGCAGGCCCGATTAACCCGAACGAAGAATATTTAGAATTTGTCGTGAGTGCCGCCACTATTGAACTTGATACAGCAACTGGAGACCCAGGTATTTTAAGCGCAAACGAAGTTGCGACAGGAACGGCAGAATTTTACGTGAGAGCGTATCTAAACGCTGCCTATGCTGTGCGATCATACGGTGCAACAATGACAAATGAAAACGGCGCAACTATAACAGCACTTGCGGCACCGGCACCATCAACTACAGGCACAGAGCAGTTTGGTATAAACCTAGTAGACAATGCTTCACCTAACATTGGAGCAGACGCTACCTATGATCCGTCAAACACGTATGCAGATGGCGAAGCAGCGACGAACTATAATACCGCAGATAACTTTGCTTATGTCGAGGGGGCCGTCATAGCTCAGAACGGCTCAGCCACGAATAATCCAGCTTGGGGTCAAACAAACTACACTATTAGCTATATCGCGAACATTAGCTCTGTTACTGAAGCTGGACAGTACACCATGACCCACACACTTGTTGCAACTCCTACATTTTAGTGTCTAATATCTGGGGAAAACTTATACATTTTGGTTCTTTTTAACGTTGCATTCATAAAATCCTTATGCTATTCTTCTCTGGTATAGCAGTAAAAATCAAAAAGGAGAAACAAAAATATGGCCTATACGCCTTCACCACGTCTCGCAGTGCGTGAACGTTTGAGCAAGCACATTGCATTGCTACAAGCGGCTTTATTAGTAGTTGCACTTATGTTGCCACTATTACTAACGCAAAATACATCTGCGGCCCAGCTCACTTCACGGAGTGCAACAATTAATAACTCTAAGATCCACAACGGGACAACGTCACTCAACACCGACGTTGAGTTTGTGTTTGGCTACACATTGCCAAACACGACGGCGACAAAAGCTGGTATTATGTACCAATTTTGTACAACCCCTCTCGGTACCTGTATCTTGCCAACCGGCATGAACGTGCAGACAAGTAACTCTCACGATTCACAAGCCAGCTGGCCAACAAACGGTACTGCATTTGCTGCTGTTTCTGAAGCTGCTAACGTTGGTGACTGTTCGCTCAATACGAACGCATACATCATCTGTTACAGTCGTGATGAATCAGTTGCAACTGGTGTCACTGGCGGTGCGGTAACTCACACAATCAGTGGTATCCAAGCACCAAGTGCAATTCAGACGGTCTACATCCGTGTCAGCATCTATAGTGATGATGACTTCGGTTCAGGTGACCTTGTTGATGCAGGTACAGTTGCTGTCGCTTTTGTCGACCAACTTACTATCAACGGTCGCGTCCAGGAACGTCTTGAATTCTGTGTTGCAGGTGTAGACGACGCTGACACATTGCCAGCTGACGTTGCAACTTGTTCTGGATTGTCAGACTCAAACGTTGACATCGGTATCATCGACGAATCAAGCATCGCTATATCTCCAGTAAACGGTACAGCAACAAACGGTGCAGATGATGACTTCGGTATCTTGATGCTCAATACAAACGCACAAGGTGGTGCATCAATCGGCTATTACGCTGACGACGCAACATCTGTTTCAGGCGGCGACACACACCAGCTTAAGAGCTTCCGTGTGATCCCTACTGACTGTAGTGCAACAGTAACTGACACAAACGACCAATGTTTTGAAAGTGCAGTAAACACAGGTGAAGGTAGTACAGTCACGAATGGCGACGAAGTCTTCGGTATGTACATCCCATGTGTTGTCCAGGGTACTGGTGGCAGCACCACTTCAAACTTGACAACTGTAAACGACGCTTACAACGGTAGCGACGAAGCTATCACTACTGTCGCTGACTGTGAAAACGAAACCTTCACAAGCGGTTCAGGACTAGTAGGCTGGAATGTCGGTAGTACAGCTGAAACATTGATCAGCTCATCAACAGTTGTTGACGACGAAATTGTGAAGCTACGATTTGCTGCTGCAGCTGCTGCATCAACACCTCCAGGTAGTTACACAGTTGTAACGACTTACATCGCTACACCTACATTCTAAGAATGTGAAACAATAAAGGACGATATACTATGACCGCACCAAAATTAAAAGCTGTCGTTACTATATCTCGGCTGACACGATCTGTAAGGGTCGTGTCAGCATTTCTTTTTATTACCATTTATATTCTGCTTATGAGCTTGTCTGCTCGTGCAGTTTTTTATCCAGCACTAACAGATCGTTCTATTCAAATCGGTTCTGCACTTGCTTCAGATGTGACAAATCATTCATTCAATTTTAATACGTCTACGTCTGGGGCTATAGGTTCGATTGTTATTGAGTATTGTTCAAACTTACCATTTGTTGATGCTCCTTGTACTGCACCGACCGGACTCGTAGTTAATGCGGCAACTCTAGCAACTGCTACGGGAATTAGTGGATTAAGTATCAGTGCTCCGGATAGTTCGATTAATAGGCTTGTACTCACACGTATCGCTTCTGTTATTACTCCTACGCCTGTGGCTCTAAATTTTACAAACGTCACCAATCATTCCGATGCCAATTCAACAGTTTATGTTCGTATTGGAACTTATGTATCAACGGATGGAACTGGGCCTCCTACTGATTTTGGGGCAGTACTTTACGCGACGACGAAAGGGGTAGGGGTCGGAGGCTATGTGCCACCGTATCTTACTTTTTGTGTTGGGGTGACAGTTGATTTGAACTGTGCGAATACACAAGGTAGCTTACTCTCATTTGGAGAGCTTTCCTCGACGAATCCTAATGTGCTAACAAGCCAGTTCTCTGCTGCAACGAATGATTTAGCAGGGTATAATACATTTGTATCTGGTGGTACAATGACCGCTGGTAACTCAATCATCCCTCCCCTGACCACGAATGCAGCGAGCCAGGTTGGAACGAGTCAATTTGGTATCAATCTACGTGCCAACTCATCTCCTAGCGCCGGTGCGAATGTTTCTGGATCAGGAATCGCTGTCGCAAGCACAACTTATAATGTATCAAATAGTTTTAGATATACAGATGGTGAGCGAGTTGCTTCAGCGTCTGGACCGACAGAATTTAATCGGTTCACCGTCACGTATTTAGTTAATGTTTCTACTGAACAACGTCCGGGTGTCTACGCCTCAAGCTATACGTATACTGCAATAGCAAACTTCTAAAGCGTTGTGTTTTTCTCTTAAACTTTGCAACGATAAGCAGTTTTGTATATACTTTTGATAATTGCTAAAGGAGGGAAGATGAAACGATTATT
>CAYNWE010000015.1:0-12280 GCA_964400855.1 uncultured Candidatus Saccharibacteria bacterium | reverse complement strand
TCGACAAGGCTATAAAGAATTTAGAACTAACCGCAACCCCCTCCCAATAGGATTATTTATAACTTGGGACGTGGTCTTTGTTACCGATAACCATATTGTAGGAGTGGACGATTAAATCTTTTACTTCTTCGTCAGGTACCTGCCCCGTCAGCAACATGGTATTCCAGTGCTTTTTATTCAGATGGTAGCCTTCCATGACAGATTCATACTTATCGCGTAAGAGTTTTGCCAAAGTTGGGTCGCACTTCAAACTGAGGTTAAGTGGATCCTTTTTCTCTGGCATTAGGGCGAACATCTTCTCTTCGCCGTCAATCGCCACTTTATATACAGCTACATCCTCACCAAATGGATAATCTAGCCGAGAGTTGGGCATACTTAAGATAAAATCTTCAACTTCTTTTCGCGTCATGGGATAGATTATAGATGATAAAGAGTTATTTTTACATATTTTATAGTTTATGCCATATATTCATGAATAGTGTGCGTTGCATAGTTGCCACACCGTCATCTTCTATAACGACCCCGTACGGCGTGAGGTCTTCAGAGATTGAGATATGAGCAACTTTATTCCCGTACACAATCATATAGCTTGTTCCGTCGTCAGTATCTTTCAGCCATTTACGCTCAGCTTGCGGAGCATCTTCTCCGCCATCACCAATCGCAATTACTTTTACTGAAATACCTTCTTGTACACGCTTTTCAGTAAAACCAGGAAACTTTCTGTACAAATATTGGCGCAGTGGCTTGGATGAATATGCGGCATACTCGGGGTGTTCGAGCACCCGACACGTCTGTAATACATCTTTTAAGATTGTAACGACACCTTCGTCATCTTCATAGTAACGAACAAGCGGTCGTCCTGTCGGTTGAACCGTATCAGCGAGCATGAGTGGCACAATATCTTTTGCTTTTTGCTGCGCATGCCAGAGATCTTTGCGTTTGTCCTGCAATAGTGTCAAAATTTTTTCTGGTGACTCGGCTGTATAGTAGTCACGCTGCCCTACTCGTTTGGTACTCAAAAGCCCCTTCACAACGAGTTGCTTCAACAACTCATACGCCGTTCCCCTATTGATGCCGGTCAATGCTGCAATATGACGCATAGACGCATTGTCATTTTTAAGTAATGCCGTGTATATAGCTAGCTCTTGTTCAGTGACGTCTAGCTGTTTAAAAATCTGTATGAGTTCATTATGGTATTCATTCATAGCCAAAATTATAAGTGTTATTTTATATTTGTCAATAATTTGATGCTATTTTGTATTGTTAAATTATTGCGGTCATGTTACTGTTTTTCGAGCTTATGAAAACAGCACCACCACATGAACTAGTCCCGGCAAGCGTCGTAGAACAGTACTTACCCAATACTGCGACAAGCATAGAAATGTTATCAGGCGGTATTGTGAACACGACTGCAGTCATGACAAATGTAGCAACTGCAGATAAATACGTGATCCAGAAAATACACCCTATCATCGACCCAACACAAACCGTCGATTACAACGTCATCGCTGGGCATTTAAGACGCGTTGGCTGGGAAATACCTGCACTCGTGCATACAACCTCTGGTGCGCTGTATCATACCGACCAAACAGGCGCACATTGGCGAACTTTTGAATTTATCAGTTCAGATAACAATGATGCCCAGCCGCGCGTGAATCAAGAAAAATTTTCACAGCTGGGTGCGCTGCTCGGCAAACTGCACCTTTCGCTACAAACACTCGACTATACCCCGCAGTTTAAAATTCCCCACTTTCATGACTCCTTGTACTTTGCAGAGACACTAGATCGAGCTATCCCGCATATAACACACGCCGACGTGCGCAAACTAGCGCATGTTGCTCTTAAAAAGTTTGAACTCTTGCCAGAACTCCCGAAACTGCCTGACCAAATCATACATGCTGACCCGAAAGTAGAAAATGTCCTCTGCCGAGATGCTATACCATTCACCTTCATTGATTGGGACACTGCCATGACTGGATCACCTTGGATAGACATCGGCGATATGATTCGTTCGGTATCCAAAGGTCCCGTCCCTGCTCTTGTTATACAAAGGATGATTGAATCGTATAGGCTTGCGTCAGGTACAGACCAAGACCCACATGACTTCTTAGTTGCCAGCTTAGAGTCGGCTGCAGCAGTAACAATAGAACTGGCGCTACGATACATACTAGACAGCAACACTGATGACGAATCAGCCTATTTCGGGTGGGACAATAAAACCTATTCTAGTAGGGCGGAAAATCATATAACAAAAGCAAGTTTAGGACTGAAAAGCTACGAAAAACTGCTTCATACTGCCACGCAACATAGAAGGGCTCTACCCCTCATCAAGCCGGCGCTTATCTCCAATTTGGGCGGCACGTATATGCAAGAATATGCATCTATGAATGAAGAACAGCGAGATAATTCGTAGTGTATAAAATGAAAGGATACATGCATGTCACAAAATAACAGTTTATATAAACCCAATAGTTTCGAAGTTATTGAACTAACAAACCCTACGCAACATGATTTGCAAGCGGTCGGCCGCATCATGATGTTCATTTCAGATACACCCATGGATGAAACCATCAGTGCATTAAATGTACTGCGAGCAGTTAGCTCAACAGATGCAGCTCAGTTCGTCGCAAAGATAACGAACGATTACGATACAGAACAGCGAGAACTTCGGGCTAAATATCCTATCGTCGGGGCAGCGACAGTATCGACGCTGAACGGAGTCTTAGGTCAAAAAGCATGGCTGGAAGATTTTGTTGTACTGCCCGATGTGAGACAGTACGGAGTAGCTCAAATGATATGGGATACCATGTCTGCATGGCGAGCCGAACGAGGACTTACTCAAATGCGATTTAACTCAACTCCGGATAGAGCTCGAGCTCATGGTTTTTATAAACGAAATGGGTGCGCTGTGTTAGCAGAAGGCAAAACAACTCTTTTTGTGCATAACCTAAAGTAACCTACTGATTCTCCTTAAACCACTCTAGATAAAACTGCAACTCTGCAATACTTGCCTGTATGTCTTCGTAAGCTCGGTGTACCTCAGGCTTCTCAAACTCTATCCCATACGTCGTTTCCATCACGATTTTCCAAGAAGTGACGTCCAACATACGGTAGTGCAACCGCAATTCAAGCTCTGGCATCCATTGTTTTATAAACGCTCGGTCACTCTGTATAGAATTACCAGCAAGCACGACTGGTTCGGTGCCGAAATGATGGTCAATAATCGCAATCAGTTCTTTTTCAACAGCTTGAAGCGGCTTTGCGTTAAGGAGCCCGTTTACAAACGCGTCACGATTCTCTGGGTAGTCTTTCCACCACGGGTTCTCCTGCATGCGCTTGAGCACGAGTTCGCGGTCATGACGCACCGTTGATTCGTAGCTCGCTACCGTTTCAAAATCCGTATTTGTTATCTCTGCTGCAACTTCCAAAATAACGTCTTTATCCGGAATAAGACCAGTCATTTCGAGGTCAATCCAGAGTAGTTTAGTTGGCTTAAATTTTACTTTGCCCATGTGGTGTTAGTATACCCTACTGTGTTTGCTTGCGAGTCATTTTTGTCATTTGTTCCCACCAATGTATTATTTCGTCAGCATTATCTTTCGTCGTTTCAATAATGATTCGGCGATACTTGTCTTGGTTTGTAGTCACCACGAGCACTTTATGCAAAATTGGCACTCGCAAGCCCCGTGGCTTGCGGGCATAGACAAAATCCCAACCGTCATCCGTCCAATAGCTTCCTGCCATTACGAATCTCGGCATATAGCTCCCTGGCATCCGCACCATGAGTCCGCGCCAGTCAGAAAAAACGGCATGCCAATCAATAGTTTGAATAGTTGCTAACGGTATGCTAACTTTGGCTCGCAGTGCAGCTACTTGCTCCGCTCGCTCTAAAACAAAAGTAAGGTCCGTATCAGACAAGGTGTAATACATATGACGACTCCTGCTTAACAGCTATGTACTAGTATACGCCTTATTTTGCTTCTTTGAAGTCGAGAGAAAGTGAATTAATACAAAATCGCATGCCTGTTGGTTGGTCATAAGCATCATTGAACACATGCCCTAAATGACCCCCACAATTCGCACAAGAAATTTCAATGCGCTGCATGCCGTGGGACGTATCTTCTGTCAACTTCACGGCTTTCGCATCACGAACATCATAAAAACTTGGCCAACCTGAGCCTGAGTCAAACTTTGTCTCAGCCCCAAACAAGACCGTACCACAATTTGCACACACATAGTCACCGTCTTCTTCATTGTGCACATATGCACCAGTGAATGGAGCTTCGGTTGCTTTGTTGAACAAGACATCTTTTTGCTCGTCGGTGAGGTTTTTATTGATTTCCTTCATAGTTCTATTTTATCAAATGACTCGAACCAATGAAAAAAGACCACGAATTTTTGTCGTGGTCTTCTCTCGTCTCTGTAACAACTATTTTTTCTTATCTACCTTCGTAAGTCCGCTTTTCTCTACTACAAAGTAAACAACGAACGCGGTCGCCAAAAAGGTGATGAGTGCTTGCAGAATATTACCCCAACTAAATACTACTGTTGAGTCGCCAATTTCAACTTCAGTCAAAATACGAGATAAATCTGTCCCTTGCAGAATAATCCCTACGAGCGGGCTAATAAAGCCGTCGACGATTGCCGACACAAGCGTTGCTGCTTGCAAGCCGATTGCGATACCGACAGCGATACCAACAACACCCTGCTCACGTACAAAACTAAGAAAATCTTTCATTACTTTGTTCATTTTACATTTCTCCCCTCTTTTATAAACTAAGCGTATACCTAATTTATTCTGACCGCAAGTATTTGTCAGGCTGAGGTAGCAACAAGTCGTTCAGTTGCAACTGCAAAAGCTGCTTCTTTCAGGTTCGTCTTATCTGTTTTAGCACGTGTTGCGATGTTTTTTGTTGCAGTGGTGAGGTATTTCTCGAGCGATTCATTTACGCGTGCAAGTTCCCAGTGCTCACCTGCTAAATTTTGTACCCATTCTAAATAGCTCACAATGACACCACCTGCGTTTGCCAAAATATCAGGCACAATCACCACACCACGGTCAGATAATGCTTGTTCTGCACTACTATCAACAGGCCCGTTTGCGAGCTCTAGTATATATGACGCCTGCACATCTTGCTGGTTACCGCTATGTACTGCCCCACCAAGTGCTGCCAGTATAAGCACATCTACATCAAGGGCCAATAACTCGTCATTCGTGATTTCGCGCCCCTGCTCGTATGCTGACAACGATTTTCCAGCTACTTTCCACTCACTTAACTTCTGTGCTGAAAAACCTTTCTCGTCATATACCCCGCCACGAGAATCTGTTGCAGCGACCAGCTTCCAGTTCGGATGGTCGTGCTCAGCTACTTCGGCAAAGAACGAACCAACGTTCCCATAACCCTGGACAGCGTAAGTTAGTGGCTTGTCTGAAAGCGACTCGAGCTCACGCAAAGTTCTCAGCACAATCACGCCACCGCGTCCAGTCGCCGCATCACGGCCCTCACTCCCCCCATGAGCAATACTCTTGCCAGTAAAGGTTGCGTTTGTTTTGTCACCAGTCAATACTGCATATTCTTGCACCATCCAATCTATAATCTTCGGATTGGTGTTCACATCTGGCGCAGGGACATCTTTGTGCGGCCCAATGTGCGTTTCAAGATGCTGTACGTATTTGCGTGCGACTTCTTCAAGCTCAGCCTCTGACAACTCTTTCGGGTCTACGACAACACCACCCTTCCCACCACCAAGCGGTAAGTCAACTGCTGCAGTCTTAAAACTCATAAGTGTCGCGAGCGCTTGTACCTCGTCTTTGTCGACTTCTGGGTGAAACCGTATGCCACCTTTAAACGGTCCGCGAGCACTCGAATGTTGTATACGAAACGCTTTAAATTTCTTGCCGTTTTGAAGCACAATTTCGAATTCATGCGCCGCTTCAACTTCAAGTAGTGAGGCAATTTCTTCCGCTTTTAACCCTAGTCTTTTTCCGGTTGCTTTGATATGTTCATGTGCTGATTTAAGCATTGTGTTTTTCTCCCATGTTTAAGCGAATACTTAAACACTACACCCGCTATACTCGACAGTGCAAGTAGATTTATTCTTGAGTCTTTGTCTTAATAAAGTCTTCGGCGCGATAACTAATAATTCTTTTTCGGTTCTCTTGAAGTCTATCAAGTTGGGAAACCATCATACGCATTCGGGGGTTTCGCGCAAACCGATCTCTGTTTTTTTCAATAAAGCTCCAGTACAATCCATCCCAGACATCACACCACTCACCTCGTTCATACCAACTCATACTCAAAATATAGTTACTACTACTGACATATGGTTTCGTGGTCATGCTCCCGCCGTCAGCATACTGGCTCATACCGTACACATTTGGCACCATCACCCAATCATAAGCGTCGATATACATTTCCATAAACCATCGGTACACATCGTCCGGGTGGAACTCACACAAAAACATGATGTTCCCCATCACCATTAGTCGTTCAATATGGTGCGCATACCCTCGTGCGAGCGTCTTTTTAATCACGTCATCCACCGGAGGGATACCGGTCGTCCCATAGTACCAATCATTCGTCAGGTGACGTTGATGCTGAAATGTATTTGTCGTACGAAGCGCAACATGCCGGTTCAAATACATACCGCGCATGTATTCTCTCCAACCGAGAATCTGCCGAACAAACCCCTCTAAGCTTGCGAGCGGGACTTCTTTATGGGCGTGACGCTCGAGTGCCCGACCAACGACTTGCACAGGACTCAATAGCCCGATGTTCATCATTGGTGTCAGCGCGCTGTGGTAGACCCATGGCGCCTGCCCATCGATTGCGTCTTCATAAGGACCAAAATTATCGAGTCGCGTTTCTAAGAATTCGTCAAGCCAAGTCATAGACTCATGATGGTTGGTTGGCCAAGGGAAATCATCAACATTACCAGGGTTGTCAGGAAAATGTTGCTCGACATACTGCTTTGCTTCGTCGACATATTCATTAGATCCGTAAACGGCGTGCCCAGGCAAAACGTGGTTTTTCGGCAAGCGTTTTCGGTTATCCGTATCAAAACTCAATTTGCCACCTACTGGCTTATAGGTGTCTGGATTAATCAGGATGTTAAAGCGCTCACGTTGCCATTGATAAAACTCAGTAAAACTTGCTTTGTCCTTCTTTTCAAAAAACTGCTTCACTTCGTCAGCGGTCAAATAAAAATTTGGCGACTCTATCTGCCGAAGCTCAGGCTGATGCTCAAGCGCACTCAATGCGACAGATAGTCGACGTTGTAGCACGTCATCTGTTGGATCAAAATATTCAACTCGTGCCGTGTGGGTCAGTTTGTTCACGATATCACCTGACTCTTGCATATGATGGAACTCAATATATTCCACCTGGTACCCTGCTGGCCACAACACTTCTTCGACATAGCGCCGCATTGTCGCGCGGTGCAGCACAAGTTTCTGTTTGTGTAAAAACAACGGGTATTGTGGGTCCCTACCAAAGAACAACGGGTCTTCAATTATAAACACCTGACTGACGTCCTGAGGAAACTCTTCAACCGGGTAGAGTTGGTGAGGATAGAGCAAAAGAACATTTTGAGGTTGTGACATTTATTTTTCCCACATTAATATATACCTATTGTGCCAGTGTCACGTAAATAGCACAAGCATAAAGTACTACATCTGTTCTGGGGCGTCTATTCCGAGAATGTTCAAGCCGCTTTCTAGGGTCGACTGATACAGCGCGACTAACGCGAGTCGAATATCTTGTCTCGGGTCGTTGATGACATGATTGCGTTCATAGAAACTATTAAATACTTGGGCGAGTTCGTATAAATACGTACAGACGCTATGCGGAGCAAGCTCTACAACCGCTTCGTTGATTACTTGCGTAAAATGCGACAGTTTACGCAGTAAAGTACGCTCACCATCTTCGAATTCTATTTTACCTAATTCAGTTTTCAGATTGAATGCGTCGGCCTTGCGAAGGATACTTTTTGCCCTAGCATGTGCATACTGCAAATAAGGACCAGAGTTCCCGACAATACTCACCGACTCTTCAGGGTCATAAATGATGTCGCCACCGATTCGGTTTTTAAGAAAAGCCCACTTAATCGCGCCCAAAACAACGCTCATATCGTCCTTGCCCGTCGCTGTTAGATTTGCCTGTTCTGCAACATCAATAACTTCTTGTGCAAGTAATACGTTACCTTTTCTACTACTCATTTTCTTACCACCTGCAAGCTTGATCATCCCGTGTGTCAAGTGCTGTGACCGCTCTGCTACCTCTGGCGCAAACGTCTTCACAACCGCTTGCACTACTTTCATGTACTCAACAATGTCGTTTCCGGTAATCATCACGCTGTGATCAAAATTGTAATCTTGCCATTTCTTCAATGCGAGACCAAGGTCTTTTGATTCATACGTTGGCAACCCGTTACTATTAATAAACACCCTTGTGTGCAAACCAATCTCTTCGCCCTTAAACACCACTGCCCCATCGGACTCTGCCAGTACTCCAAGGGCAAGCGCATCTCGTGCTGCTTGCAGCCCTAACCCAGCTGTCACACTCTCTGGGTAGTAGGTGTCGAACTGATGGACACCGAGTCGATCATAGAGCACTTCAAACCCGTCATAGCTCCACTTGCGACATATCCAATACGCTTTGGCAAAATTGTCTTTTAAGTCGTTTTTGTTTTTCTGCGCATGTAGCTCATATATTTTTTTGTTTAGTGCAATAATTTCTGCTTTCGCAGCTCCATCGTCTTCATACGCCGTATTACCCGAAACATAGCATGCGGATACCCAGTTTGGCCGCGAGTTTTGCTCGATAGTGAGTAGCGCTAGTTCTGCATCCTGATCACCGATTTCTCGCATGATTCCCCACATTGCTTTTGCAGCATGCAAGCCTACATCTCCCCCAAAATTAACTCGCTTCACGTCTGCCCCAGCCACTTCGAACAGGTTCGCTATAACGTCACCTACAAGTGTGGTGTACAAATGCCCTGCATGCAACACCTTAAATGGGTTTGGGTCAGAGTACTCGCACACCACAATTTTATTCGCCCAAACTTGAGCTGGCGTGTTTTTTGTCTGTGAGTATAAATAACTGTCCTCAAAGCGAATATTCATAAATCCTGGACCTGCTATTGAAACACTCTCAACTCCATCGAGTGCCGTTACTGGAGCTTGTAGTTTTTCAGCAACTTCTCGGGGTGACATACCGAGTTTGTTAGCAAGCTGAAGCGCAATGTTCGTGGCAGCATCACCAAATTGTTCATCAGATACGGTCAGTTTCACCGCTTGCTCTATTTCAAACAACGAAGCAACGATTTTTGTTATTTCAATTTGCAAGTGTTCCATATGCGAACATTATACGACAAAATCGAATTAGATAGTCTATACCAATACTAGCCGTAGACTCGTCCGCTTAGCTCTGCTGCTCTAGCAGCTTCAAACTGCTTTCGTCCTTCACGATAGAGTTTAATAGTTGTTCGACTCAAAGAACCTTCAACACCTGCCTCCTCGTAAGAATCTAAGAAGTTTTCTACCATTTCTGCACTAAGCTTATAACCCGCATTTAACCGTTGGTTTACAATGTCAGGGCTGTCAGATTCAATCGAATCAAAAGCACCTCTAAGCGACATTCTGGTAATGTACGCCTGAAGTTGAGCCCCGTTTTTACCGATAAATTGTTGGTGCGAATCTATAGGAGTTATGTCTGGCGATAAACCTCCAATTAGAAGATAGAAATCACCGAGCATATCGACAGGTAATACTTTTTTATCGCCAAAACCCAACGGCTCGCCTGTAACAGAATCAAGATCTACAATCTCACCTGCAGCTGTAATATTACCTGGCGTCAAACTATTATGCGCACAAGCTTCGTCATGAATTTTTGCAAGCGATTTTCCAAGTTTTCGCGGAAGTTGCCGTACGAAATAATCTGTTATTGACTCAGGGTCGTTAGGATTGAACCTCATTTCGATGTCATCAGAATTACGTGATAAATCTTCTGCTAATCTTCCAATTAAAACCTTGACTTCTTTAGGACTAGCATTGCCCAAATCAGTTGGTCTAATAGAGGTTATCATTTTTCTAGCGTAGACTATAAGCTCATGACCGTCGGGAATATCCGTACCAGGCTGAATATCTTCATAAATTTCATTCATGCTCATATGTCGCACCTGTAATTCCTCACCATTTTTGTTTATAATTGGAAATGTGTTAGGTTTAGCAGTACCAAGAAATTGCTCAGCCTGTACTCCTATACGCTTCATAAAATCTGACACACCAGATATACGCTCAATAGCTTCACCACTCATGAACCCAGTTGGTGTCCATCCAATTCTATCTGCAGAAAGCGCTTTATGAGCGCTTAATTCATAAGGGCCAGCGCCCTTTAAACTAAAAGTGCCGTTCCCGACAATTTCTGTCAAGGAAGCCGTTGCGCTACCAGAGACATCAACACTTCGACCATGTGACTCAGAGGGTCTCGTTAGAAAAATGCCGGTCTGATTCGGAGCTTCAGAATCTGTATTAAAATGTGCCGTTACCATTAGAGTACCTAGATGACGTGCAACATCGGGTGATACAGCACGTGAAATTTCAGGTGTTTCATAAAACGGAACTGCTGTTAGTGTTTCTGGCATGATTTTTAATTTTATTAGTAATTTTCATATTATATTTTATCATACTTATGCTTTTTTGTCTACTTTATTACTCTGTAGCTGTAATCTGTTAAAGAAACTATGTATACTGTTATTCATGAATGACCCTACTCAAACTATTACCGATAACATACGTGTGCTTATGAGCAGATTTGCGGTGCTTTTAAACAAACTTTTCCGGGGCAAGCTTAAACCTGCGCATATCACAACGCTTTCGTTGCTTGGCCATATCCCGGCAGCCTGGGCTTTGTGGACATGTCGGCCGGTGTTAGCGGCAGCGCTTATTGCCATTTTTGGTCTTATGGATGCGCTCGATGGTGCACTTGCACGTGCTCAAGGGTCTGCTTCAAAAATGGGTATGTTTTTCGACGCTGTAACCGACCGCATGAAAGAAGTTATTATTTATGCTGCACTTGCGCTCTACGTTGCAGAGCATGAGCCAAAGGTAGGCCTATGGGTCGTCCCTGCCGTAGTTGGCACGTCACTCTTAGTGAGCTACGTAAAAGCGAAAGGCGAAATGGCTATCTCAAATGACGCGCATGACAAGCAACAGCTTAACAGAGCGTTTTCACAAGGCATTGCTCGATACGAGATCCGAATGGCACTACTGATTATTGGCTTGCTAACGAGCCTCCTCGCCCCGCTACTCAACCTCATCATCGCTCTAAATCTCATCACTGCAGCAACGCGATTTCTTGAAATTGCTCGTCTGCTCAACCAAGAAGACTACCAACTGAAGCATAAAGTAAAAACGAGTAAAAAGAAGAGCTGACAATGATAAAGGTGGACCTCCATACGCATTCTGTTTCTTCTCCTGACGGCAGTATCACCGCTGCTGATTACGAACAAGTACTTGAAGCGGGTATTTTAGACTGCATTGCAATCACCGACCACAACCGAATCTCTTTTGCGCAGTCTATGCAAGCGAAACTTGGCGCGGATAAAATCATCGTTGGTGAAGAGATTACGACTGTTGAAGGCGAAATAATTGGCCTCTACCTCACCGAACTCGTGCAGCCACACATGCGCATTGAAGACACTATTGAAGCCATAAAAAAACAAGGTGGGCTTGTCTATATACCTCACCCACTAGAAACCGTGCGAAAAGGGTTAAAAGCAAAGTCACTTGAACGAATTGTATCGGACATAGACTTACTTGAAAGTGCAAACGGTCGAGCATTATTCCAGAACAAAGGGCCTCAAGCTCACACTTGGGCGCGTCTACGCAACGTCACGACATTTGCTTCAAGTGACGCTCATCGAACAAAAGCACTTGGAAAAACATATACGCTACTCAACGCTACCCCAACCGCAAAAACACTCACAGTACTTGCACAAAAAGGCAGAAAGTTGTTCAACCGCCCAAGTATTGGAGACGTTGCTGCACCAAAGAAAAATAAGTTGTTGCACAAAATAGGAAAAAAACCGCATGCGTGATCTATTTACCATACTATGGATATTTGCGCCTGTAGCTGTTGCAAATATGGGCCCAGTCATCGCGCACAATATTAAAGCGCTTGAACACCTTGACTATCCGCTCGACGGACATAAAACCTATCGGGGGAAACGCATATTTGGGTCACATAAAACAGAACGAGCCATAGTTGCTGGTACTAAA
>CAYNWE010000014.1:0-12619 GCA_964400855.1 uncultured Candidatus Saccharibacteria bacterium | reverse complement strand
ATTGAGATTGTACACGCTTTCCTGAATCTTGCTGTGCTTCAAGTGGGGTGTTACTTAACGCCGTTTCATGCTTATCGTGTATGAGTGTTGTTTTGAAGGTTGCTTTTGCTTCAGGTTCGTCAATACAAGGGAACACTTCGCGTGCATGATGACTCTCAAATTGCGTTGCAATAAGCTGATTGTTTACCCCATCTATTTCGTAATTACACGGGTAAATACCATCCATATTACTTGTGATTTTACCGTTAAAGCTGCACGTTATTTCGTAGTCACCAGGAAATAGTGTCTCGGACGAATGGATTCGTAGTTCGTTAAACGATTTGTGTAGAACGGTGCGGGCTATTGGTATCTCTTTACCAACACCTTTTTTGTCTGTTTTACGTACTGCTATGTGTGAGAATGATAGATTTTTTTGATGTAAGGTGATTCTCTTAGACGGTCGTCCTACTTTTTTTCCGGTGATGACAACATGCCCCTTAAAGGACTGTTTGTCTTCACTAATTTCTATTAGCAGGTCGTAATGTTCCGGCTGGAATGATTTGTATAATCTCTTTACATTTTTACTCATAATTACTATCTAGTGTATCAGAGGACTTGTTGCGATGAAGCGATTTTGCTATAATTTAATTGTTGTCCGGCCACTGTGGTCGGATTTTTTACTAATAACAACCGATGAGAGGACGCCCTGCGACCAGATAACCTCCGTATCGCCTGGGCAAACAAAATATGGAATTTGATATAAAGCTACTCGCACAAGCAATGAAAATGATTGCTGATGAAAAGAATCTTCCTGAAGATTTAGTACAGGAAATTGTTGAATCAGCTCTTGCAGCTGCATATAAACGAGACTACGGCGACAGAGAACAAGAAGTACGCGTAGCGGTTAACTTAAACACAGGTGCTGTCGATGTTTATGTGCAAAAAGAAGTGGTAGCAGTAGTTGGCGACGAGCATTTCGAGATGAGTGTGGATGACGCTAAAAAAGCGAAAAAAGATGCACAAATCGGAGACATGATTGAGCAATACGTAGAAGTGACAAGCTTCGGTCGAGTTGCTGCACAAACAGCAAAGCAAGTAATTATGCAGCGACTGCGTGAAGCTGAGCGAGAAGTAGTCATGGGCGAATACGAAGATAAAGTAGGGCAGATTGTGAACGGAATCGTCAACCGCGTTGAGAATCGTCTCGTACGTGTTGAAGTAGGAAAAGCACAAGCTATTATGCCTGCGAGCGAACAAAGTAGTAGCGAGCGATATTTCCCAGGGCAACGGCTGAAACTGTACCTTAAAGAAATTGAAAAAAGTTTCCGCGGGCCACAATTAATTGTGAGCCGAGGATCATCAGAGCTTGTAAAGCAATTATTCTTTGCAGAAGTACCAGAGATGGAAGGTGGAGCAGTAGAGATTAAAGCAATAGCTCGTGAAGCCGGTGTGCGCACGAAGCTTGCAGTGAGTTCAACGGTTCAAGGTGTTGACCCAGTTGGTACTTTTGTAGGTGGTCACGGGACACGTGTGAATGCAGTAGTGAGCGAAATTGGTGATCAAGAAAAGATTGATATCGTTGTATGGGATGAGAACCCTGAGGTATTTATTTCAAGCGCGCTCGCGCCAACAAAGGTGACAAAAGTAACAATTGATCCTGGAACGAACCGTGCGCAAGTTATCGTACCAGAAGATCAGTTGAGTGTTGCAATTGGTAAGGGCGGACAGAATGTTCGACTTGCGAGCAAAGTAACAGGCTATGAAATTGATATTACTGCTGACAAAGTAGCCGCTCCTGTCGTAGAAGAAGAGAAGCCCGCTGTCACCGTTGATAAAGTACAGAAACCGAAGCTAAAGCGTAAATCAGACCTTGAAAACAGCTTGCTGTCTGCTATCGACGAACACGCAGAATAAGTTTACTTCTGCTAACTTTGAAAAAAGATAAATAAAATAATTAGCACTCGTTGTTGACGAGTGCTAATTTAGCAATGTATACTGTAGCTTATGGATCAAAACGCTGACGATTTTCAAGATTTTCTCCACCATCTAAGTGACAATGCTTTGCAGAGCTTGCGGCATGCTGACGGCATAGCGCGAGCGACCGGAAGTGCCTATGTTGGTACTGAGCATTTATTACTCGGCGTACTTGCACAGGAAAATTCGCTTGGTGCTAAAGTACTCAGACAAAATGGTGTTTCTATCGAAAAAGCACGACTTGCAATGAACTTAACTGCACAGAACGCAAATATCATGGCGAGTATGGGCGCAAAAGGATTGAGCGAAGCAGCGAAATTGACGTTGAAAATGAGCTGGGAAGTCGCACAAGAATACGCACAGGAAACTTGCGGCACCGAGCATATCGTATTTAGTATCTTGTCGCAGAAAAATGCAAGTGCAACCGTGTTACTCCGCAATATGAATGTTGCGGTAGATGCAGTTCTAGGAGAGCTCGAACAGCTTTTGAACAAGCAAAGTTATGACCAGAATGACGAGATTGGCACGACGCGACGTAAAAAAATGAAAAAAACACTCCTTGATCAGTACAGCACGGATTTGACCGCCCAGGCACGAGCAGGGAAGCTTGACCCTGTGATTGGACGTGAGATGCAAATCCGTCGATTGGTGACGATTTTGAATCGTCGTACAAAGAACAATCCTGTTTTAATTGGTGAACCAGGTGTCGGTAAGACGGCAATTGTTGAGGGAGTAGCCCAGCGAATCGTTAACGATGAAGTACCTGATGCACTTGTCGATAAACGTATTGTTATTTTAGATCTTGCAGCAATGATTGCAGGAACGAAATATCGCGGTGAGTTTGAAGATAGATTAAAGAAAGTGATGCGTGAACTTGAAGCCGATACGAACACAATAGTCTTCATTGATGAGATTCATCAGCTAGTAGGTGCCGGTTCAGCAGAAGGTTCGATGGATGCTGGCAATATATTGAAACCTAGTTTGGCTCGCGGAAAAATTCAGATGATTGGTGCAACTACCACCGCAGAGTATACAAAACATATCGAAAAAGATGCTGCACTGGAACGTCGTTTGCAACCGGTCATTGTGCCAGAGACGAGTGAGCAAGAAACGCTTGCTATTTTGCGCGGGCTAAAAAAGCATTATGAAGATTTCCATGCGGTGACTATCGACGATGAGGTGTTAATCGACACTGTTAGCTTGGCAGCAAGATATATTCAAGATCGATTCATGCCAGATAAGGCAATTGACTTACTTGATGAAGCTGCAGCACATTTACGAGTGGAAAAAGGCAAAACGCCACCACGGTTAAGAGAATTACAGAAAGAATTGAAGTTGGTCCAAATACGGATTGATGACGCGGTTGATGCAGAAGATTATGAGCGAGCTGCGCGTGAAAAGCAGCACGCAAGTCAATTGCAGGTAGAGGTTGCAGAACTTGAAAAGACAAACCAAGGAGCAAAGCGAATTGCACTCACAAGTAACGATATTGCAGATGTCGTTTCTAGAATGACTGGAGTCCCAGTGAGCAAGGTAATTCGCTCTGAAGTGTCATATCTCATGAATATTGAGAAAAAGCTCGGAAAGCACGTTATTGGGCAGCAAGAAGCGGTCAGTGCGGTCTCAAGAGCACTCCGTCGAAGTAGAAGTGGCGTTGCAAGTAGTAAACGCCCTATCGGCTCATTTATATTCATGGGTCCTACAGGTGTTGGTAAAACTGAGCTCGCCCGGGTGCTCGCAAGTGAATTTTTTGGCAACAAAGATGCGCTCGTAAAAATTGACATGAGTGAGTTTTCGGAACGGCATACGAGTGCACGGCTTGTTGGTGCACCGGCAGGATATGTAGGCTATGATGACGGGGGACAACTTACTGACAAAATTAGACGGCAACCATACAGTGTTGTACTCTTTGACGAAATCGAAAAAGCGCACCCAGATGTGTTTAACATGCTGCTGCAGGTACTTGAAGACGGTGTCTTGACTGACGCAAAAGGCAGAAAGATAAACTTCACGAATACAATTATCATCATGACGAGCAATATTGGTGCAGAAAAGATGCAAAAAGAAGCTGGTTTTGGTTTTCGCGCTGATGACAAAGCTTCATTGAGAGACTTAGACCAAATACATGAAAAGACGCAAGAAGAAGTCAAAGCTGAACTGAAGAAAATGATGCGTCCAGAGCTGCTGAACAGAATCGATAAAATTGTTGTGTTTCGTGCGCTCACAAAAAAAGATGCTCTGCAAATTGTTGACCTTTTGGTTGATGAGCTACGACAAAGACTCGTGCGAAAAGGGGTTGGAATCGAGCTTACTGCTGCTGCAAAGCAACTGCTTGTCGAACGTGGATATGATGATAAAAATGGCGCAAGACCGCTACGACGTTTGCTGCAAGATGAAATTGAAGATTACATCGCTGATAAGCTTATCAGCGGCACCTTAGATAAGGGTGACATTTTGAAAGTTCATGCACAAAAAGGGGTATTCCAGTTCACCCCAACGAAAGAAGCATAGGACAAAACTCAGTTTGCGTCGAATATATGCGCTAGAGTAAGCTATAGCTATATGCGACTCTTTAGAAAACTATTGCCCTATATATTTACACTTTGTGTTATTGCAACCAGTTTTTATGCTGCATCACAGGCGCGAGACATCATTGATTGGTGGCGGCTGAGGTCGTATGAACCAAGTGCGGAAGTGACGGCCTTGGCAACTGATAGCGGTATGAGTGGTCTTGGGAGAAGGTATTTTTATGTGCATGACCCGGCTTTACTAGATAGAGCGCAGTTTGCAAGTAGCTGTACGGTTGGTGAAGAGACTATAGTGCTTGGTTGCTATATTACTAACCAACGTATTTATTTATTTCAGGTGACTGATGAGCGCTTAGAAGGTATCGTTGAGGTAACTGCTGCACACGAAATGTTACATGCGGCATATGATCGATTGAGCCCTGCAGAAAAAAACAGAGTTAATGCGCTTTTGGATGAAGCATACCAACGGCTAGATGACGAAAGAATTCGAGAAAACGTATTGAGTTATCAAGCACGTGACCCGTCGGTCGTATCGAATGAATTGCATTCAATTCTTGGTACTGAAGTCCGCTCGTTACCAAAAGATCTTGAAGCATACTATGCACAGTACTTTGATGATCGGTCAAAAGTGGTAACGCTCGCAGAACAGTATGCGGTCGAATTCCAAGCACGAGAAGAAAAAATTCAGGCATACGATGCGCAGTTGACACAAATTAACGGTGAGATAAGCCGCATGCAAGCTGAATTGAAAGAAGAGAATAGCAAATTGACGAATGAAAGGGCTGCAATCGAGCAGAAAAAGAGTGATGTGCCCGTATATAACGCCGCTGTCGGTGTTTATAACAAGCACGTTGCGACCTATAATCTGCAAGTCAACGAAGTGAAACGACTCATCGACTCATATAACCAGATTGTCTCATTGCGTAACGAAATCGCTGTCGAAGAACGTGAACTCGTTGAGGCAATCGATACCCGCATCGATGAATTATAGATAAAATAGCTTTGTCGTTTTCGTTGCTTTGCCGGTACACTTATCTATATGGCTAAAAAAGAGAAATCAACGTTTAGTTGTCAGAATTGTGGGCATACGCAAACCTCTTGGACGGGAAAATGTCCGCAGTGTGGCGAGTGGAATTCTTTCGTAGAGGAGGTAAGTGTCGCGACAAAGCATTTGACCGCGAATGGGAGCAAGCTTGCAATTCAGCAGTTGAACGACGTTGTGAGTGGTCCTGGTGTTGCAAGAATACCGAGTGGTGATGCGCAGTTTGATACGGTACTTGGTGGTGGGTTTGTCCCGGGGAGCGTTGTCCTACTTGCAGGACAGCCCGGAATTGGAAAGAGTACATTATTGTTGCAGCTTGCACACACGATTGCGAAAAGTACAAAACTCCTTTATGTAAGTGGAGAAGAGTCAGTTCATCAGGTTGCATCACGAGCACAGCGGTTATTAACAACTGATGCAGCAGTTGAACTTGCTTCTTCTACGGTTGCGGATGATATTGCACGCGCGATAGCAGAGGGTGCATACGGGCTCGTCGTAGTTGATTCCATACAGACGATGCAGTGTAATGATATCCCGTCTGCTGCCGGAACAGTGAGTCAGATAACGAATGCAACACACATGTTGACGCAGGCAGCAAAAAAGCATGACACTACTCTTTTGATTGTTGGACATGTCACCAAAGAAGGGTCAATTGCAGGTCCAAAGGTGCTTGAACATAGCGTTGACGTTGTTTTGCAGCTTGAGGGAGACCGTTATGGTGGTTTTAAGATTCTTCGCTCTATTAAAAATAGATTTGGCTCCACAAACGAAGCGGCGATATACGAAATGTATGATAAAGGGTTGAAACCAGTTGATAATCCGTCAGCAGCGCTCCTAGAAGAGAGGCAAATAACCGATGGGTCTATTGTTATGGCCACTATGGAGGGCTCTCGGCCTTTACTTGTTGAGATACAAGCACTCGTCAATACAACTGCTTATGGGTACCCTAGGCGTGCTGCAAGCGGTTTTGATTTGAATCGGCTCAATTTACTCATCGCGATGCTTGAGCGTCGGACAAAGCTACGTTTAGCTGATAAGGATATATATATTAATGTCGTTGGAGGTATAGCGGTGAATGAGCCCGCAGCTGATCTTGCAATTGCTATGGCGATTGCTTCTGCGTCGAAAGGGATGCAGCTGCAAAAAAATGCTGTTGTCTTTGGTGAGCTTGGCTTAAGTGGTGAGTTGCGACATGTCCCTCACATAGATAAACGTATAGCTGAGGCGAAAAAGCTCGGGTTTGAGATTGTCATTGGTCCGAAGCTTAAAACTGGGAAGAAGACGTCATTTTATGCAGAAGTGACAGACGTCCGTACCGCACTAAATTCTTTTCTAGAAAAGGAATCGTAGCATATGTCTGATGCGCTCCTACTTCTGCTGGTAACTATTTTACTCATCGTGAGTATTGATACTCGCCGTCAACTGTATAGAACTACTACAAAGCATAAAAAATCAGGGGAGTTGATTCTTGATACAAGCGCGTTAATAGACGCACGCATTGTCGATATCGCTCGATCTGGATTTCTTGGCGATAGTAGGTATGTTATCCCTAAAGTTGTGCTACGAGAGCTTCAGCAGCTTGCTGACGGGCGTGACACGCATAAAAGAGAGAGAGCTCGCGTTGGGCTTGAATCAGCAGCTGAATTACAGACGTTGTTTGGCAAAAAATGTGTCATTGATGATTATGGCATGTCTAGTAAGGATCTTACTGATGATTTACTTATTTCCATCTCTCAAAAAAAGCATGCATCATTAGTGACGACTGATTACAATCTTAACAAAGTTGCAGTCGCAGAAGGTATTGTGGTCCTAAACGTTAATGAACTTGCGCAAGTACTTCGACCGAAAGCACTCCCTGGCGAGATTGTCCGAGTGAAGCTTATTCAAAAAGGTGAAGGACACGCTCAAAGTGTTGGTTATCTAGATGATGGAACAATGGTGATCGTTGAAAATACGACATCTCGACTAAAGAACACTACTGTCTCAGCGACTGTTGAGCGCATGATTCAAACCAAAGCGGGCAAAATGATTTTTGCCCGCTACAAATAAGTGCACTATATTAGACAGTTGATATCGTCGTTGGCCTTGGGTTTAGGAGGCCTATGTACTGATTCGTCGGTGAAATATATGTTGTACTACCCGTTTGGAATGGTACATCAATAGCTGCTTGTGCTTCGTAGAGAGCGCTATCTGATACATATGCCGTGAGTGTTGCAGTTTCTGCTATTGTTGACGTGTATGGGAACTGGTATATACCTGGTGAGCTTATATCTCGTGCCCCGTCAGGGATGACGCTCCCATCTATACTCACTGTTAGCTTGCCGCTAAATTTATCAGTTCCAATTGCATGCGTTCCGGCTCCGACAGATACTTCTATGGTATAGCTACCGCCACCGTTATCAATTGCTTGGACAGAGACAGTTGGCCGAATGTCGTCACATTTATGAACGTCATCTTTCTCTTCAGTATTAGTTGTCGTGTTGTAGAACGGATCACTTGAGAATTGCGCAGCACCACTTTCGGCTATTTCTTCTATGGCGAGTGGTGGTGTACACTCTGTCGCAAGTTTGTTGGTTACTTTGTCTTTTTTAATTTTTTCATCAGAGTTATTCGCTACTCCTGGTTTTTTGTACCATGAAGGGAAGAGGTCTTCGCTCGGACTTGGCTCTATTGAGCTAACACCTACGTGATTTTTGACTATATAGGCTGGGAGTACTTGTACACCTGCTGGTCTTTGACGGGCAATTGGATCTTTGCCGTCGTGCGCACGCTGCATGAAGTTGGTCCATATTGGTTGCGTCATGGTTTCCATGAACCCACTCATCTCTACTTGTCCTGTATGGTGACCAACCCAAACGCCCGCTGCGTACTTCGTTGAAAAGCCCATAAGCCAACCATCTTTGTTGTCATTTGTTGTTCCGGTTTTAAGCGAGAAGTCCCATCCTTTGTAGTCATGAGATTTTCTGCTCATATAGCTTGCTCGTGGGTCAGCCATCATGTCGGCAACTATGTAAGCTGAATCAGGACGTACAACTTGCTCACCGGCCGTTGGTTCCCATTCATATAGTTTCTTGCCACGAGAATCTTCTGCGCGCAAAACGTAGGTTTGTGGTACTTTGTTTCCGTTTCGAGAAATAGTAGCGTACGAATGCACGTGCTTGTCTAGATGAAGGTAAGCACCGTCACCGATTGCAGATGCGCCATAACACTGTGTTTCAATTTTTTCTTGGAAGTTTTCATAACACTTATAGCCACCACTATCAGTTTCTGCGTCGTAGAGACCGAGACTATTTGCGGTCGCAATTGTTTTGTCGACACCAACAATCAACATCGCTTTGACCGCTGGGACGTTTCGTGACCCACCAAGTGAATAGCGTAGTGTTATAGGGCCTGGGTATCTGAAGTCGTAATCTTGTAAGCAGTTACCCTTATTTCGTCCCATGGCGCGGTCAGTACATGGGTAGCCTTCGAGCGGCCCCTGGGTATCGTAGAGAACAGAACCAGCACCGGCGTTTTCAGTGTGTTCAATTAGTGAGAGGTAGTCATACGGCTTAAAGCTTGAACCAGGTGGAAGCGGTCGCTGTGCGAAGTTGAATTCACCTGCACGGTCTTTATTGTTGAAATCTGCGCCACCGACAAGTGCCACGACCTGACCTGTTTCGACATCTTCTGCAACAAAGGCGGCTGTGTTACCTTTTTGGCGTTCAATTTGTTTAATTCCTTTTGCGACTTCTTCTTCTGCAATCTTTTGTAGATTCATATCGACAGTGGTGATAACTTTCCACCCACCACGTTGGTAGTTCGCTTCAGTGAGCTGTGACTCGAGTTGGCTTTTCGCTGCAAGGACAAAGTGTGGTGCGATAATTCCTGTATATTTTGGCTGGCGTTCTTTTAGCGTCGCGAGCGTGTCGACTAGTTTTGCGGCGTCTCGTTCTTCAGTCGTGATATAGCCTTCCTCTGCCATGACGTCTAATATGTATCCTTGGCGGCCTAGAAGCTCTTCGCGATCAAAATAAGGTCCATACGGAGAGTAGGTAGGCGGCGCTTTTGGTACAGATGCAAGTAGTGCGGCTTCATCGAGCGAGAGGTCTTTTGCAGATTTACCGAAATACGTTCTTGCGGCTACTTCAGCGCCGTACTCGATAGGACCATATGGGGCTGAGTTGAGATAGCCTGTTAAAATCTCATCTTTTGAGTAACTCCGTTCGAACTCGACTGCTAGAATAAGCTCCTTAATTTTACGCGCGACTGTCTTGTCTGTCGAAAAGCCTTCTGTCGTCAGTTTAACGAGCTGTTGTGTGATTGTAGATCCACCTTGGGTTGATCCACCAAATGCATTGTTCCAGGCAGCTCGCGAAATACCACGCACGTTAAAACCATTGTGTTCATAGAAATCTCTATCTTCGATAGCGATTGTCGCATTCTTCAGATAGTCCGAGATATTGGCCGATTCTACAGGGACACGTTTTACCGCGTCATAATCTTCCCAGAGTAAAATTTGTTCGGTACGGTCATAGTAACGTACACTTCCACCGATGTTATTACCAGAAATGTCTCGCAAGTTCGGGAGGTCTTTACGAAAAAAGGCGAACAGCCCGGCAAGGAACAAGAAGCCAACTGCAAAACCGACACCTGTGAGTTTGAGGGCCATGTATAGCCCGTCTCTACTAAACCAATATTTCCAAAGCCGTTTCGGGTGTAGTTTAAAGAAAAAACGCTTTACTCGACTCTTTGGCATACCTTTAAGTCGTTCAGCTTTACGTAAATCTTTTGCATCTTTACGTGCTTTGCTTTTCTCGGTTAGTGAACGGTTAAGCTTGATAGTTTTTCCGGATTTAGTGACAAATTTATTGCCTTTCACACGTCGTTTCATCGACGGGCGCTTTCCAGAAAGATCAGGGTCTTTGTTGGTCGGATTCATACAATTATTGTTCTTGGAACTCCTTTAATCAAAACCATTATAACAAAATAGGCGGTATATGTAGTGCGTTTTTACGATATAATGAACAACTATGAGCACAATGACATTATCTCAAGAGCTCGCATGGCGCGGGTTTGTTAACCAGACAACGTATAAAGATACGACAATTTTAGACGGAGATCCTATTTCTTTTTATTGGGGAGTAGATCCTAGCGCAAACTCAATGCAGATAGGTAATTTAGCAGCTGCAATGATGGCAAGAGCATTCATGAAACATGGACACAAGGCCGTCTTGTTGGTAGGCGGAGCAACCGGTATGATCGGTGATCCTGATGGCAAAGCTGAAGAGCGTGATTTGTTAAGCTTAGACCAGATTGCTGAAAACAAGCAGGCAATAGCTGGTCAATACCAACAAGTGTTCGGTGGAATGGAATTTCAGAAAGTTGATAACTATGACTGGTTTAAAGATCTTGGCTATCTAGAATTTTTACGCGCAGTGGGCAAGCATGTGCCGATGCGTCAGATGCTTGGACGTGAATTCGTGCAGAGTCGTTTAGGTGAAGATGGCGCTGGTATTAGTTATGCTGAGTTTAGTTACTCGCTCATACAAGGCTACGATTTCTTGCATTTGTATAAAGAACACGGCGTGACGCTCCAGATTTGTGGCGCTGACCAGTGGGGGAATAGTATTGCAGGTGTTGAATTGATACGTCGTATCGCAGGAGCAGAAGCGCACGTATGGAGCACGCCACTCGTCATTAACAGAGCGACAGGCAAGAAGTTTGGAAAAACCGAAGATGGTGCTATTTGGCTGAACGAGCACAAGACAAGCGTGTTCAAGTTTTACCAGTTTTGGATCAACGCTGATGACGAAGGTGTTGAAGAATATTTGAAAATCTATACAGATTTAGACAAAGAAACAATTGACGAGATAATGGAAGCGCATAATGAGGCACGCAGTAATCGGCTCGCGCAAAAGCACTTAGCATTTGAAGTTACTTCAATTGTGCATGGGCAAAAGAGAGCAGAATCAGTACGGCGTATAACAGACGTGCTCTTTGGCGACCAAGAATACAAAACCTTGACTCGTGAAGACTTTGCCGAACTTCGCTTTGAGTTAAAGACGGTCGAGGGGCATATAGGCCAGGATTTTGCGGAAGCGCTTGTAGCACTAGAACTTGCGAGTTCAAAAGGTGAAGCGAGACGGTTTTTGCAAAGTAACGCGATATATATCAACGGACAGCAACTTTCACTCGAGAAGTCGATGATTGATCCAGTTGATGTAATTGATGGATATGTTGTTGTTCGCCGCGGCAAGAACATGACAGGTTTGCTAGAAATTAAATAAAAGGGTACACTAGAGCGCATTATGCCTAAAAAATTAAACAAAGCTGATCAATATAACGATCCTACACATAACTACTTAGAATACTGGAACGGAAGAGAATACGAGCATGCTGCTGAAGAGCTCGCAATTGCACGATTGTTGAAAGGAAAAACATTTAAACGAGCTGTTGACGTGGGCGGTGGATACGGAAGATTATCTGTTTTCTTGCGCAACTTTGCTGATGAAGTCACGCTTGCTGAGCCGTCACAACAACAGCTCGATATCGCGAAAGACTACCTCAAAGGTAAACCAAGTGTTATATCCAAGCTGGCTCAAGCAGAGGATTTGCCGTTCAAGGATGGTGAACTTGACCTTGCATTAGTTGTGCGTGTGCTACATCATTTGCCGGATCCGATGCCGGCATTTCAAGAGATTAACCGTGTCTTGAAAAAAGACGGCTACTTCTTACTTGAATTTGCTAACAACGCGCATTTCAAAAACCGCCTGAAATATGCTGCTAAGTTACAGAAAATGCCGCTCGAGCCTGTCGATATTCGCAGTGTAGCAAATAAGCGTGATGACGAGATTCCTTTTGTGAACCACAATCCGTTGGTGGTGAAGAAGCAGCTTGCTCAAGCAGGGTTTAAGCTTGAAAAACAATTATCTGCATCTAACTTCCGCTCAACAACTTTTAAGAAGTTGTTTGGCAAGAAGGCATTGCTTGCACTTGAAAAAGCGACCCAACAGCCTTTAGCCCATACTTATTTTGGACCATCAACTGTTTATTTGCTTAGAAAAGTATAGTTTTACATAATTCGCAATAGTATGGTATAATTACATGCTATGTT
>CAYNWE010000013.1:0-13319 GCA_964400855.1 uncultured Candidatus Saccharibacteria bacterium | reverse complement strand
CAAGCCAATCTTATTCGCTCCTACGATTGTTTCAAGCCCGGCTCGAGCATGCGGATCTTGCGCAAGTAATGCATCTAAAATAGCATCGCTCACTGCATCTGCCACCTTATCAGGGTGACCCGCAGCAACGCTCTCGCTCGTAAATAATTGATATGACATAAAAATATCCTTTCTTCTCTGCCGTATACGTACAGATGAAAGGATATGATTGAAGATTAATTCAAAACTATCTTTCCTGTACGTAAAAACGTCAGGCTAGATGGAGCACCGTTCACGTAAAAATCGTGTGGTTGCTGGCAAGATCGACGAGCTAGAACTCTCCCTTGCACTCTTTATACTTTTAAATTGTTAAGTACTTCTAGCTTATCATATAGAGTGCGAGTGTCGATCATTATTATTGATAAATTATAAGATTTTCATGATCTTCACCTATCAAGCCTCAATCTTCAACAACTTACCAGCCGCCGCCTCCGCCGCCGCCTCCGCCGCCTCCCGAAAAGCCGCCACCGCCTGAGAACCCAGAGCTGCCGGAGCTTGAAGGTGCGCTAAAAGACGCTCCCGCTGCTTTTGTCGTACCCGACAAGCTACTTGCAAGCGCGGCAGTTGAAAAAGTATTCCAGTTGCCACCGTACCACTCGGGTGGCTGAGTGTAGATATCTTTGAAAGCTTTTGCCCAAGTTTTTTCAACGCCCAATGCGATTGCAAAAGGTAATAATTTTTCAAAAAAAGCAACGTCGCGAACAGGCTCAGCACCGCGGGCAGCTAACGGTGCAGCTACTGCATCTTGCGCAGCTATTCTATCCTTTTCAGCCGTCTCTATATATAGTTTCAACCCCTCAAAATGTTCCACAAGTTGATTCCCTGCAACGCTTCGTTTCGCCATCACACTACTATAGCCTCCGATGATGATAAGCGTCAGTATACTTGTAATAGCACTGATACCATTCGTGGTTGAAGCAATGAAAAACCCGACAATCACAAGTACAATCGCCCATACAAACTGTTTACCAAGAGCGCTCAATGCTTTCTTCGGCGAAAGCTCATAAAAACCTTTTTTCACTGATTTTTGATCGAGCAAAGTCTTGAGGTCTTCTACTACCTTATAAAGTTTATTTTTCTTATCTTCTAAGTTGAATCCTTCGCCGATAGCCACGCCTTCAAAAAGCTTATTTAGGAGCAACGCCTCATCGTCGGACAAGCTTGCGTCTACATTTTTTAGCAGTACGAGTTCATGTTTTGTTTTAAAACGCTCCTTCTTTTCAATAATCTTTACATAGCCTCTAATTGAGAGATCAATAATTGCAGCACTGATATGTTGCGAGTTTAGAGTGTTTGTCCCGACATAGCTCGTTTCCATCACACTGACCCCTTTTGGTCGGTCGTAAAAGGGTACAACACCACGTTTTTTGTAGTCTTTACCGTCTCGAGACCATTTTTGATGTGCCACATATAGTACCACTAGTTGGGTCAAAAAATATGGACTTAAATAAATCCATTTCTTATATTTTTCTGTCCAAGACATCGGCGCGAAATTACCACGCTCAAACGCAGCAACAATGGTGAGCGTCTCCCCAGCTTCAAGTGGTCTCGTTGTCACGACACGCATCGATGTGGCTTCAGTAGAGATTTCGCAGTTGCTCGCCTGCGATCCGTACCCACCCGTATAGCAGATTGGTTGAGGATCTTTTAGCGGAGTATCCGAAGTTAGATCGACAGCAACTGTGGTAAATGTCTGTAGCCAATCATCACCGTTAATATCCCAATATAACTCAACGTGCGTATCATAAAATGACAGCACATTTTGTACATTGTAGGTTATTTTATAGGTATGCGGACCAGTGATATAGATGCTCGGATCACCTATACGGATAACCATATTGCCATTTTCATCATAAGTCGTATAAGGTTCTGGCTCTCCGTCTCTTTCGACTGTAATCACATTTGGTTTTGTATCAGTATCTTTATAGGTTAGCGGTACAGACCTCAAAATTCCTCTATTCTGCCCACTAAAGTTCACCGCTATGGTCTCCGAAACCTCAAGTAGCCCCTGCTTATCAGCAGAAGTTAAATTATATTTTGCATCAAAAGAATCGATGACAAAATCTTGTGCTGTCTGCGCACTTACTCGACTACCCGTCAAAAGTACGGCTAGTACGAAGATTGCAATCGCAACAAAATTAGATGCGAATAGCTTGGAGATTTTCATGTGCCGCCTTTGACAATTGCTCTAGTAAAAGATTCACTTCATCTGTTTTCAGCGTTTTCGAATGATGAGTCAGCACAATTCTGAATGTATGCCTGACAACCGACTGATTTTCAGGCTTGAATATGTCGATAGGTTGCAATTGATACTCATACCCAAACTCCGCTTTTGCAACTGAAAGTTCTGCATGGAGTAACTGCTCTACCTGTGCCCACGACACACTCTCTTCCACCTCTAATGTTAGATCTTGCAGCGTGCTCGGGTGTACTGATAAAGGCTGGTATTTTGACGCGCTTATATGGTCTTGAAGTAATTCAACATCAAGTTCAAAACCAGCACAGTACTCTGGCAGTTTTAATGCAGCTCGAGTGCGGTGCGCTATCTCACCAACTACTCCAAGCATTTGTTCACCCACCATAACTACCGCTGATCGTCCCAATACGTACGGCGCGGTAATAGGGTATTCATTCGTATCGAGCGGTAAATAACGAGCTTGGTTACCTGTTATGAGGTCGATATATGCTTTTGCTTGATAGTATGCCGAACCGTTATAGGCTTTTTGTGCTTTTGCATCAGCTGCAAACACAAACGCAAGCCGTCTCATTTGTTTAGGCAGCGTTGGCTCCGTTGCTTCAAATTCACCTTTTACGTGCACACTCCCTAGCTCGTACAAAGCAAATTTATTTTCGTCTGTTCCGGCTTGGTTTTTTATATTAGCTCGCACTTTAGCAAGCACGCTCGGAAGTAGACTAGTTCGGTAATACTGCAAATCTGGACTAATTGCATTACGAATATGGTACGCCCACTTTTCGGGGTCTGCCCCAGTCTTGCGCAGTAGATCACCATGGACGAAGCTGTAAGTAAGTATTTCGTTCGCTCCTGCTTCTCTAAGCGTCACACGCAACTGCTGTGTAAAATCGAGCGCACTATTTCGAGCTGCCGGCTTAGAACTGCGTGCAGGCAAACTTACCGGAACGTTATGATAGCCGAGCAATCGACCAATTTCTTCAACAATATCTTCGGCAATCGCTATATCAGTTCGCCAGAACGGTGCCGTTACTTTTACGACATCATCTTCGACATACGCTGCACACTCAACTACTTGTAGAAGCTGACAAATGTCTTCATCTGACAAGTCAGTACCAAGCCGTTCGTTCACAAAGTGAGCAGTCACTGACATTTCACCGTGCACAGACTGTGCATCGTACGCAGTATCAAGTTCGTGCTGTACATCATAGACAGTGCTCGCCTGTGTGCCACCGGCAAGTTCTGTAATTTTTTGCATCAAAAACCACAGTGCACGGTCATTTTGCAGTGGTGACTGCCCTTTGTTATATCGAGTCACCGCATCAGTGAATATTCCAAAACGCATACTTGTTCGTCGGATGTTATACATATTGAACGTTGCACATTCGAGCACAATTGTTTTAGTCTGCGCATCAACTTCAGTCTCAGCACCCCCCATCACGCCTGCAAGCGCTACTGCTTGCTTGTCGGTAGAGATCACTATCTCTTCTCCAGTGAGTTCAATCTCTTTGTCACCTAAAAGTACTAACTTCTCACCTGAAACACTTTTGCGTGGGTATAGTGTTGAGCTGTTTGAACGTTCAATTAACTTATCGTAATCAAATGCATGAGTAGGCTGGCCGGTAACGTGCATGACGTAATTACTTGCATCTACCACGTTATTGATAGGTTTTATCCCTACCCGCTTCAATAACGCTTGCAACCAAATTGGGCTTGGTGCAACAGTGACATCTTTCATGATAACTGCCATAAACCGTGGCACAAGCTCAGGTACGTCATTTTTGACATCAATTGACAGCTCACTCGCCTCTTCAAACTGAGGGAGCATGAAGTACCATTCGGGACTTTTAAACTGTAATCCATAGATTCCTGCAATTTCTCGAGCCACGCCAAGATTACCAAAACAATCAGGTCGATGCGTGAACATCTTATTTTCGCAGTCAATTACAAAATCATCTAACCCATAAAAATTCGTTATCGGCTCGCCGACTATTGGTTCTCGCCCGAGTTCTTGCTCATCTATTTCTAAAATACCGTCATGATCATCACTGATTGCCAGCTCAGATGGGCTTGCGAGCATACCATTACTCACTTTACCTCGTAGCTCGCGTGCTTCCAGCACGAACGGGTCTGTGTCTACACTACTTGGCACTGTTGCTCCTGGCGGAATCCAGGCAGCGAATATACCAGCACGCACGTTCGGCGCACCGCATACGACTTGCACGAGTCCGTCATCACCACGTTCAACATGCTGCATTATGCCCCCATCATCAACACGACAGAGACTCAATTTATCTGCATCTGGGTGCTTAGCACATTCGACTACTTTTACAACAACAACATCTTTATACTTCGGCGCGTAGTCAACTGCATCTTCAATCGCGCCAAGCTGTGCTCCCATCCGAACCAGTAACTCATCTCGAGGAATCGACTTTAGTTCGACATTGCTAAAATACTGCGCTAAATCTAGACTAACTTTCATGCTTCAACTATCCTTTTCTGAATTTCATCTAGTTGATCGTCTGCCATTTTTGGCCCTTCAGCAGATGTAATATATCCTAAATACTTTTCGTTAAATTCCGTGTGTTTACTCCACACGTCGGTCTCACCTGCTAGCTCGCCGTGAAGGGGGATAAGCTTCACATGCACATGTGCAACACCAGTCCCTTCAACTATCATCGCAACACGAGGCGTGCCAAAAGCTTTCTCAAGTTTTTTAGCGACCACACGAGACGCCTCTAGCAACCCAGAATAAAACGAATCTTCCAAAGAAAATATGTAATCACCTACATTTTGCTTTGGGATAACCACGGTGAATCCAGGCGTGTTCGGAAACGGCGTTAAAAATGCCATATAGTCAGCATCCTGCCATACGACCCAGGATTTCATATCTCCAGATACTATTTTGTCAAAAATTGTCCCCATGATTAGAACTGCCTCAAAAATTTAAGATTGCCAGATTCGAAATGTCGAATGTCTTCAATCTGATTACGCATCATCACCAATCGTTCAATACCGTTACCCCAAGCAAAGCCCGTATAAACTTCTGGGTCGATGCCAGCTGCACGCAATACGTTTGGATGAATCATCCCGCAACCAAGTAACTCGAGCCATTTCTGCTCTTCAGAATTATCTTTCTTTAACGCGTCTGGTCGCTCAATGGCAAATTCAAAACTGGGCTCGGTGAAAGGAAAATAGAAAGGCTGCAGTTTAGTTTTAAGTTCCTGCCCAAAATATTCGTTCATAAATGCGCTCAAAGTCGCTATCAAATTACCGACCGTCACATTCTTTGACACGTATATACCTTCTATTTGATAGAACGTATGCTCATGAGTCACATCTAAATCTTCATTGCGGAACACACGGTCAGGCACAATCACTGCAATAGGTTCACCTCTATCGAGGTTTTCACGATATTTCTGCATCACACGATTTTGCATAGTGCTCGTATGCGCTGGTGCAATCAACCCTTCGTCCGTCATAAACGTGTCATAATCGTCACGAGCTGGGTGGTCTGCAGGGAAATTCAAACTCTCAAACATGTGAAAATCGTCATCAATTTCGCGGGAACGTTCTACCACAAACCCCATTCGCATATATATGTCACAGATTCTTTCAATTTCGGCCGTGAGTGGATGAATACTGCCAAATCGTGCCGGTAACACTTGAGGTCTCTTATCTGCAGGGGTGTTCACATCCCATGGTGCAGTCACATCAATAGGTGTGGTCACTTCAACCGTATCTGACAAATCATCCAGCCAACCTTGCACTTCAAGCTTCAGCTCATTCACTGCTTTCCCATATGCAGCTCGTTCGCTCGGTTCAACTTCTTTAATCCCGTCAAAAAGCGCCTTCATATGGACGCTGCGTAAAATAGCTTTTTTATCCGAGAGCGATTCAAATTCTTTTTGTAATGCATCACGTGCATCCGTTATTTGCTTCATTGTAATTATTGTAACCTCTTCTCGCTAGTAGTTACAAGGTAGTCGCTCATAAAAACACCTTTGGTACGAATTTTCAGCAGCGTTTAGCTAATTATATTTTTCCAATTTTTGACATATCCCAAGGCAACTGCGTATGGTAGAGTGTCATTTTTGCTTGAAGACTCCATACTCTTGGTCTGAAAATCGAGCCGATCTTTTTCTACCAGTTTTATATATTGTCGATACCCAATAATCTGTGGCCAGAGTCTGCTCAAGCGTTTCGTAATAATCCACTCTCGCCCTAGTATCCTACCCCGGATGTAATTCAGTATCATAGCAGCTATAAAAAAAGGAATAAATGAAAATACCGCAACCATAACACCGATAAATAGTAGTCCGACTAGCACGGTAAAGTCAGCAGATCCTACATCATAAGTGAAGTAAATAAAAGTTATTATGAGCGGGATGAAAATGAGAATAAATTGTAGTATCACGGCAATTTTCAGCGCACCTGCAATAAAATACTTCGCAAACGACCCTTTTACATATTGTTTTCTATGCAAATCTGCATGTACGAGCTGCGTAAAAATAAGCTCTCTCGTCCCATATGTCTTTTTATCTCCTTGCTGCAAAGTTGTAAACCTACTCAGTAAATCAGTGGCACTTACCCCATCAGGCTTGTCTGCTTCTTCAATAAGTTTCTTTTCGTATGTCTTCAGATTGTCGTCAACTCGTGGACCTGCAAAAATCTTCTTCTGCCCATCAACCTTTTTCAAATGTAGAAATCCCCGTTGCACCAGATGGATAATTGTCGCGCCGACTTCTTGCTGTCGCAGTTTTCCATCAAATAAGTAACCAATTTCGGCAGGGTTCAACCCGAGTGGTGGTTCATACTCTGCTGTAATAGTACTTTTACGGAGCCTCCGTCGATAAAAATACCATTTCCGAAAAAGTGCTGCTGGGACTATAAAAACAAGCCCCACCATAACTGTCACAATGAGTGGAACAAGCCCAACGTTACTCCCTTCAAGGTTCACACTAAGCGCAAGCACACTTGGCACATAAAACATAAGCTCATAGTAGCATATACCAAGCTAAAAATAACCTGTGAGCCTTCGGAATGACCACCTACTAAACGCCGTTACTGAATTTTCGTAGATCAATAATGCCTGATTCACGTACATTTTGTAGGTGCTTTGCAAGCTCTATAAGTACCGTAATAGAGTAATCAGCGCGAGATTTTAACATATAATCTGGCGTTTGTTCCGACATGTCTGAATCGTTAAATGCTGATTCTACACCACTGACAATAAGGTTTTCAGGGCTCAAAATGTAGTGTCTATTTTTGTGACCCATGAGTCGCATTTGGTCGATCGGATGAGTCCCGCCCCTGCCCGCACTCACTCCTACCAACATCACCGGCTTGTAGGCAAGTTCGTGACCTGCGTAATGCAGCATATTTATTAGCCCATGGCTCATCATCCCATTCCATTCAGGGCTCACAAAAATATAACCGTCAGCTTCGGCTAACATAGTCAAGAGCGCCGGAACATTTTCAGCAGGCGTCTCTCCGTCATCAAACAGCGGAAGCTTAAATACATTTAGGTCCAGCACGTTCCCGGTAGCATCCTTTTCAGAAATACGCTTCGCTAGCCATTGAGCGATCTTAAGACTTTGCGAACCTTTGCGCATACTTGCGGAAATGACAAGAATATTCATAGTTATAGAGTATCATGTTCGTGCTATCGGTTGCTTCAAACCACGTATCAGTAAAATACTAATTACGGCATAGACAACTGCCGACCCGAGTAATGCATAGCTGAAAGAATACCCTGCTAGAATATTCACAAACAAGACTAACGGAATATAGAGTAGTCGACGCAAAAGAGATGATACTGAAATAACAGTTGCTTGTATATCTAATGGTGCTGCCGCTTGAATCATTGGGCTCGTTACGGCCATAAACCACCCGCGTGACAAAGAAAACAACAGTACGAATCCGATAGTGAGCATCTGTAGCGATATTCCGAGAACGAGATACGCTCCGATAGATGCGATAAGTGGGATTGCTATTTTTTGTACATCCGTTAGCCTCGCTGCATACCTATGTGCAAGCAACGAACCAAGGCTTACAAAAAGAAGCGTTGCACCCCAAATAAACCCGAGACTCGCCACATTAAACCCAACATACAACAGCATAGGTGTAAATATCCAAATTACGGTATGCGTAATGTTGGCACCGACGGCCGATGCAATTATGCGCCATTTCAGCGCCTTATGACCGTGCAACGAGTATTTTGTTATGGCAACCATGTCTGCAATTGGGTGAACATCTGTCTTTCTGCGCACACCGATTTCCTTGATAAAAAGCGATATCAATGCGCCTATCAAAAAGATAACACCACTCACGATGAAAGTTGCCCGAATGTTGTAGGTTGCTATTATCCCTCCAAGCACAAACGCGGCAATCTCAAACAAAGGCCGTAGTGAGCCTAACTTGGCACTCACTTTGGCATAATCTTTGCCAAGTTTTAGTGCATAAGACCGCAGCAAGCCAACGTCGGCACCATTGGTGAACGCCATACCAGCACCTATCAATATCTCGGCAATAATTACTCCAGTAAGCGATTGTACTGTCGCATAGTAAAACAACCCGCTCGCAACTAATACATCGCCAAAACAATTACTAAGTTTGCGGCTAAACCGGTCAGCAAGCCAGCCTGAAGGTACGTCAAACAACATAGCTACCGCCATAAATATCGCTTGTGACACCCCAACCGCTGCTTGACTCAGTCCAATTTCATGCAAGAAAACCGTAAAGACCGGCACGGTAAACATCATCACCGTAAGTAACGATTCCAGTTGAAGCAGACGGTAACTTGTCTCTAATTTTTTGAAAGATTTCATAATGTTTCCTACTCGACTATGAAGCCATCTTTTTGACGGTTCCAAAGATCGGCGTAATACCCGCCCTTTATTCCAACCAGTTCTTCGTGCGATCCTTGTTCAACAATCACCCCCTTCTCAATCACGACGATTTTATCGAGGTGTTTAAGCGTAGACAATCGATGCGCAATAACAATTGTAGTACGCCCTTTCATAAGTTCGTGAAGTGCTTTTTGAATCGCTTGCTCACTGATACTATCCAGTGCACTCGTCGCTTCATCTAACAATAACAGTGGTGAATCTTTTAATAGCGCTCGAGCAATAGCAATTCGCTGCCGCTGTCCTCCGCTCAATTTCACCCCTCGTTCGCCGACAAGTGTGTCGAGTCCTCTCGGTAGCTTCTGTACAAATTCCAGTGCACTCGCCTTAGCCAAAGCAGCCTCGATCTCTTTATCGGTAGCCGAAGGTCTTGAATAGGCTATGTTTTCTCGTAATGTCCGATTAAACATGCTCGTATCTTGAGGCACATACGCACTGAGCTGCCGAATGTAGCTAGGATTTTGTGTCATTATATCGACATTGTTTACTAAAATGGCACCTTCAACAGGTTCATAAAAACCAAGCAGCAAACCTACTAGTGTAGATTTCCCTGCGCCACTATGCCCGACAATCCCTACTTTCATGCCACTTTCGACCTCTAATGAGAGTTTCCTAAGCACTGTTTCATGTATAGCCTCAGGATAGGCAAACGTTAACTGATCAAACTTCAAGCTAACTGATTTTGGTACTTCTATAGTTCTGTCTTCAACGACTCGTTCAGATTCCCCAGACAATCCATCCAACGCATTTTGAAGCGTTCCAAATTGTCGATAATATTCATCGAAGTTCCATGCAAGATTCCACAACGAGCTACTCGCACTATTAAAATATGCTAAGAATAGTGAAAGTCCACCGATATCGACTATTCCCTTACTAAACAACCAAACTGCCAATATAACTGCACCAACATTGACCCAGGCAGAGCTTTGTCCTTTAACCATATTGGTAATGTTGGCAAACTTCCAAGACGTCTTCCAGGCCCTAATTATATCTTTCTGTTTCTTCTGCAATATTGCTTCTTCATGATGACGTGCGTTAAATACTCGTACACTCAAACTATTTGAAGCTGAATCAACTACTATTGATGAAGCTTTACTTTTTTCATTGCTCTCATACGCTATAAGTTTGCTGAATTTCTTTCCCCTCATATCGTTATGCGTGAACAACGCTATCATCCACACAGCAAACAAGAGTGCCAAAGACCAATGAGTCGTTAGCAAAAATAACGTAGAAAGCACCAGCCCAAGTAGCTCTCCCCACGCTCCCCAGATTGTATTGTTAATGACAGCATCTACAGAACTCGTCGTTTGATTTATCCAATGACCTATTCGTCCACTGCTCGAATTGACGAAAAACGTATGCGGTTTTTTTAACGTTGCGGAGAATAATTCCATACGTACACGCTCTACTAAATCTGGCTTGAATGACCGTGCAACGAGCTCTCCTACCCTCCAGAACACCTCGTCAGCTACTCTAAAAAATGCAAATAGCGCAACAATAAGCCATGCAGCATTTGTGACCTTTTGCTCAATACTCAATTCGTTGATGAGTAAACTTGCAGCGTATATTGAAGCGTTCCAACAAAGCACACCAAAAAACGTTAACCCAAAAAATAATGCCGTGCGTCGTTTATATGGCTTGACAGCGAACGCAAATAATTCACGAATACTGGTTGGAATTCGTGAACTGCTTCTATTCTGTTGATGATTTTTTCTAGACATGACTACCTCATTTATTCAATATATGCCCTTACTCAGGACTTTTTACTACAGTAACTTTGAGATAGAAATCATAATTACAACAGTATAACAGATATAACTTAGAAATTAAATTTCATAATTTGCATTTTATAAACAGAGCATTTACTATTCTACGAGTATGCATATTAAGATGAAGCATTTCAAATAGTTATCTGCGACCCCGAAAGGGGTCTTTTTTTTAACATAATCAAAGAGGAGACGTACATGGTACACAGTACAGAACAAGCACACAATTTCTATGGAGCTGATATCCTTTCAGTAAATTAATTTAACCGGGCAGACCTTGATAACCTCTTTCGAGCAACAACTGATCGCCTTGACCACCCTGCTCGTTTTAGAAATGAATTAGATGGCTCAATCATGGCTGCAGTGTTTTATGAACCTTCAACAAGAACGTACGCTTCTTTTCTGTCAGCGATGCAAAAGCAAGGCGGTGGAATTATACCTATCGTCGGTGTTGAGTACTCATCAGTGTCAAAAGGTGAAACTTTCGAAGATACAATACGGACACTTGGTGAACTCGCGGAAGTAGTTGTGCTTCGACACCCAGACGTTGGATCTGCAGCACGCGCTGCTGATGCGACAAATACACCAGTGATAAATGCAGGTGATGGCATCGGCGAACACCCAACACAAGCACTACTTGATGCATATACTATACAGAGAAAATTGCGTGGAATAGACGAAAAAACTATCACTATGGTAGGCGATCTTAAGCATGGAAGAACAGTACATTCACTCGCTCGATTACTCACAAACTACACTAGCGTACGTGTCAATTTTGTCTCACCTGAAGAGCTGACTATATCTGAAGAATTAGAGGTAGAGTTAAGCGCTGCGGGCCTACAATTCAGCTCTACAGACTCTTTAGATAAAGTACTTGAAGAAAGCGACGCTGTATACGTCACACGTATACAGAAAGAGCGATTTGTATGTAGAGATAGTGAAGGAGCAGTGCTTGTTGACGATTCCGGAAAGCCGTTGCTGGATACTCCATCCTACGATGCGGTAAAAGATCACTACATTTTTAACCAAGAGATAATGAAAAACGCCAAAGAGGATATGATTCTAATGCACCCGCTCCCACGTGTAAACGAGCTATCGACGGACTTAGATACCGACCCTCGACTCGTCTGCTTTGATCAAGTACGCTATGGTCGAGCAGTACGCGGTGCATTGTTATCGAATGTCTTAATGTGGCGAGCTGAAGCACCAGGAAAACCAATTTATCCTACTACTACCCTTTTCGCGGTATAATACTATATATGCCAACATTTAGCTTTGATATAGAATCTACGTACGACGTAGGTGAAATGAACAATGTATACGACCAAACGCAGCGTGAACTCGGTAGCCGTTTTGATTTAAAAGGAACGCAAACGTCACTCGAGTGGCTTGATGACAAAAAAGGACTCAAAATCTGCGGTGACAATCAATACCACCTTGACGCGGTGATTGATATGCTCAGAAAAAAAGCTGGTACTCGTGGCGTCAGCCAGAAAACATTTGACGTATCAAAAGAACCTGAAACAACAAATTTGCGAATGATATGGACCGTCCCGTTCAAAAACGGCCTGAGTCAAGACGATGCGAAAAAAATTACTAAACTGCTCAGAGAGCAATTGCCTAAGGTAAAAGCACAGATTCAAGGTGACGGCATACGCGTGACAAGTGCAAAAAAAGACGAGCTACAGGCCGCCATGCAAGCGGTCAAACATGCTGACTACAACTTCCCTGTCGTCTTCACGAACTTCCGGTAGTGGCATCGCAGCATCTACGCGCAGTCTTGTTAAAAAATCCTGTGCCTCAGAAGCTATCTGTATCACATCGCCGTTTGCAACAAAAACTGAAGCTCTCAATATCTCTGCAACTGCCTGAGGATAGGTTGCATAAAAACGCTGTCGTTCGACTAGCGACCTCCGAGTCTGCTTACCATAGATTGACTGCGGGTTATTGTTATGCCAATCATTTGGAAAGACTGCGCTTGCATGAAGGACATAGAGACCCATGTGCTTGAGGGTTGACCTACCTTCGAATCGTCGTTCGGTACGTGACATCGCTGCGAGCGTAGTAAGACCTGCGAGTGTTCTGTGCAAAGCAGGACGAACAAAACGACCAGTTTCATTGCGAGCTCCTGCATACACTTGATTATTATAAAGCTCTTCAATTGCAAACGACTCAAATTTAGCTCGCTCAAAGTCATCATGAAAGGCATGAGAACTGTCATTTTCACCAGGCAACTGTATTCTCTGTATGCCTGCAGACTCTATCTGACCAGGCAATAATTCTGCAATTTCCAACATAGGCGCAAGCTGCGCTTGTATTTTTTTAGACATATCTTTATATTATAGCACCGTTTTAAGTTTTAAGCAATAGTTTTATGCAACGTTTCAGTACTCTTCAGCTATCATGCTCGCCATG
>CAYNWE010000012.1:0-13755 GCA_964400855.1 uncultured Candidatus Saccharibacteria bacterium | reverse complement strand
GAGGACTTTTTCGACAATCACGCCACGTCCGTCACCACCAGTGACAGCGTAGAATTTACCGCCTAAGACACCAGCGCGGATCGCAGTCATGATTTCTTCTTCTGTCAAACCTTCTTCACCAACTTCGAGATACTTCTCGAGCATGGTTTCGTCTTCAGCAACTGCGTTCTCAATCAACAGACTTCGGTATTTCTTTACCTGGTCCATCATGTCCGCAGGAACTTCACCTTCAACAAGCTCTTTGTCAGTAAATTCTTTATAGGTATATGACTTCATTCTTACAAGGTCAACGATACCGTTGATTGCTTGTTCGAACCCTATTGGGAGGTGGATTGGGAATGCAGCTTTAGAAAGTCGGTTATGAATGCTCTCAAGCGATTTGTAGAAGTCACCACCAGTTTGGTTAATCTTGTTAATAAAACAGATACGAGGTACACCGTACTTGTCAGCCTGTCGCCATACAGTCTCAGACTGTGATTCAACACCCATCTTACCGTCGAAGACAACAACTGCAGCGTCAAGTACGCGGAGTGAACGTTCTACTTCAACTGTAAAGTCAATGTGACCCGGGGTATCGATAATGTTGATCTGGCAACCTTTCCAGTAGCAGGTGACCGCAGCAGATACAATGGTAATACCACGTTCTCGCTCTTGCGCCATCCAGTCTGTGGTGGTTTCGCCATCATGAACAGCACCAATTTTGTGCTTCAATCCTGTTCGATACAAAATACCTTCAGTTGTTGTCGTTTTACCGGCATCAATATGCGCGATAATACCAATGTTTCGTATGTCCTTAATTTCAGTTTTCTTCCCAGCCATATATATCCTCTAGATTTAAATTTCTAATGTTAAAGATGCATGAGTGATGCAATGTCGTGTTTTTGGCGAAGCCCGCAAACGAGTCGTACTTTAGTACGGTGAGTGCGGACTGGAGCTAAAAGCGCGACAGTGCGCGCTCAAGCATTTTTAACGGGCGAAGTGAGCAAATGCTCGGTTAGATTCCGCCATCTTATGCGTATCTTCCTTCTTCTTGAAGGCTGTACCAGTTTGGTTGTATGCATCAACAAGTTCAAGCGCAATACGCTTGCTCATAGGCATACCTTTTTTCGCACGTGCTGCAGCAACAAACCACATAACAGTAAGGTGCTTTTGGCGCTGACCCTTTACTTCAAAAGGAATTTGGTAGTTTGCACCACCGACACGTCGTGAACGAGTTTCCATGAAAGGAGTCACGTTCTTGATAGCTTTATCAAAAACTTCAATCACATTTTCTTGCTTCAACATACGTGCTGCTTCTTCCATGCCATCATAGACAATTCGTTCTGCAGTTTGCTTTTTACCATGGCGCATCACGCGGTTGATAAGTCGTTGCACCATTTCAGAGTTGTACTTTCGGTCTGGGAGCTTTGGTCGAACCAATGCTTTAGTCGTTTTTCGCGGCATGACTATTTACTCGCTTTCTTCGTGCCGTACTTACTTCGGCCACGCTTACGGTTTTCAACACCCTGAAGGTCGAGTGATCCTCGGACAATGTGGTAACGAACACCAGGAAGATCTTTTACACGACCACCACGGATCATAACGACCGCGTGTTCTTGCAAGTTGTGACCTTCTCCACCGATATAAGCCCACACTTCATAACCATTGCCTAAACGGACACGAGCGACTTTACGCAAAGCCGAGTTCGGTTTCTTTGGCGTCTTGGTTGTTACCTTGACACATACCCCGCGCTTAAATGGCGCAGGTTTTTCATAGTTTGTTGTTTTGAGGTTGTTCACCACGCGGTGCAATGCAGGAGATTTACTCTTCTGCTTCGCAGTCTTACGCGGCTTACGAACCAATTGGTTAATTGTTGGCATAACTTCCTTTCAATAGTGCGATTTTCTGCCAGGGAGCACAGATTTTATTTGCGTGCTCGTCGTATGCCGTGACGTGCTCGCTCTGTTCTCCAGCTCGAATCGCTTAGTTTGTAAACACTATTCTAACAGCTTTTTTACTAAGCCGCAACTTCTTCTTCGACAACTGGAGCGACCTCGTCGACTTCAGCTTCTTCTTCAACATCGTCACCATCTTGTAGGTTATGGCGTACACCAGTTCCAACAGGGATCTTTCGACCCAAGATAACGTTTTCTTTGAGACCAAACAACTTGTCAACCTTACCACTTGTCGCAGCACCAATAAGCACACGTGTGGTGTCCTGGAAGCTTGCTGCACTCAAGAATGAGTCAGTTGCCAAACTTGCCTTGGTGATACCTAACAATAGTTGGTTGTATCTGATCAACTGCTTGCCTTCGCTCGCAAGTTGCTCGTTTGACTCAAGCACTGTCTGCTTACTTACAACGTCACCAGTCACGAATTCACTGTCACCTGGTTCGTCAATCTGCACACGGCTGAACATCTGGCGCACGATGATTTCAAGGTGCTTGTCAGCAATGTTCTGACCTTGTGCTGCAAAGATAGCCAAAATTTCGTTCATGATGTAGCGCTGTGTTGCTTCAACACCAGAGAATCGCATTAATTCGTTCAAGTTGATAGAACCATTTGTTAGTCGGTCACCAGCCTTCACTTCTTCACCGTCTTTAACAGCAAGCTGCTTAAAGCCAGGGATTTCATATCGAACGGCACCTTGCTTACCTGGAGTCACCATCAACTTACCTTCAGCAACGTCAACGACACCGCTCAATGGAGACAATACTTCATTACTGCCATCGTCGTCTGCTGCCAAGATATCGCCTTCACGAACAACACTTCCGCTTGCAACACGAACTGTCTGTCCGTCAAGCTTCACTTCTGTTGCTTTCATTTCTTTAGGTGCGATCTGGACAATGTACTGCTCGCCTTCTTCCCATACGCTCACGACACCTTCAACTTCACTCAAGAATGCCTGACCTTTTGGTGTACGTACTTCAAACAACTCTTCAACACGAGGAAGACCCGTCGTGATATCTTCACCAGCAACACCACCACTGTGGAAGGTCTTCAATGTCAGCTGGGTACCCGGCTCACCGATAGACTGTGCAGCGATAACACCAACTGGTGCAAATTCTTTAACAAGCTCACGAGTTGCAGGGTCTAAACCGTAGCTCTTCGTCGGGATACCCTTGATAGAAGGGACACTCAACACACTCATAATCTTCACCGCGTCAATCTTTTCATCAGCATCGATTGCAGTTGCAATCTCAGCAGTGATAAGTTCACCTTTTTTCACGTAATTTGCAACATCTACCGCAGCATAACGCCCTTCAAGACGGCTACCATAGGTTACTCCGATGTATTCTGCACCTGAACGATACAATGCGAATCCAGGGTCTTCGATTTCTTCATTTGTTGTAAAGACATCTTGAGAGACGTCAACCAAACGACGGGTCAAATAACCAGAGTCGGCGGTCTTAAGCGCGGTGTCAATCATACCCTTACGTGCACCACGTGTTGCCGTAAAGTATTCAAGTGGCGTCAAACCGTATTTATAGTTGCTTCGGATAGGAAGCTCAATTGCACGTCCAGTCGCATCTGTTACCACACCTAGCAAACCAACAGTCGTCTTAACCTGACCGATGTTACCACGAGCACCAGAGTTAACGGCGATAGACATTGAGCTATCTTCGTTCACGAACTGCTCTGCAAGCGTTTCCTGAACAGTGCTGTCAACCTTCATCCAGTTTTCAACGGTCAAACGGTAACGCTCTTCGTCTGTGATGAACCCTTGTTCAAATTGGTCGCTAATATCTTTTGATCTCTTTTCACCACCGTCAAGAATAGCTTTGACACCTTCAATATCGCTAAAGTCATCCATACCCATGCTAATACCTGAACGGGTCGCAAACTCAAAGCCTGTTGCTTTCAAATCATCAGCAATTCGTGCAGTTTCTTCTTGACCATAAAGTGCATAGACCTGTGCAAGCACGTTCTGCAAGCGCTTCTTCGTCATTTCTGTGTTTTGGAATGGGAAATCTTCTGGGAAAATTTCATTGAAAATGAGTCGTCCCAATGTCGTTGTTCGTACTTCACCACGGAAGTTCACACGTACTGGCGTCTGGGCACTGATAGCACCGTTGTCGCGAGCCATGATTGCTTCTGCAATGTTACTAAAACCACGTGGCTTCTCGTCAGACACACCAGGTCGGTTGTAGGTGAGGTAATAGGCACCCAGGACGATATCTTGTTCAATGTGCAAAATTGGTGAACCATCAGCCGGCTTAAGCAAGTTGTGGTTAGCAGCCATGATATTCTTTGCTTCCCATTGTGCGTCATCGCTCAATGGTAAGTGAACAGCCATCTGGTCACCGTCGAAGTCAGCGTTAAAGCCCTTACAGACGAGTGGATGCAACTGAATTGCCTTACCCTCGATCAATACTGGTTTAAACGCTTGGATAGACAAACGGTGCAATGACGGTGCACGGTTAAGAAGCACGTATTTGCCACGAATCACGTCGTCAAGTGCGTCCCATACTGCCGTTTCACCTAGTTCAATCATGCGGGTTGCACTACGGATGTTGTGTGCGAAATCTCGCTCGATCAACCAACCGATAACAAAAGGCTTGAACAGCTCAAGTGCCATCATCTTCGGCAAGCCACATTGGTCAATCTTAAGTTCAGGACCAGCAACGATAACTGAACGGCCTGAGTAGTCAACACGCTTACCAAGCAAGTTCTGTCGGAAACGACCCTGCTTTCCTTTAAGCATGTCAGACAAAGACTTCAATCGTCGGCGTTGGCCTGTAGATGCAATCGCACGGCCAGAACGTGTACTATTATTGTCAATCAAAGCGTCAACAGCTTCTTGCAACATACGTTGTTCATTTCGCTTGATCACTTCAGGTGCGTTCAACTCGATCAATTTCTTTAAACGGTTGTTTCGGTTGATAACACGTCGGTACAAGTCGTTTAAGTCACTTGTCGCAAATCGACCACCTGTTAGCTGCACCATCGGACGCAAATCTGGAGGAATCACAGGAAGTACAGAGATACACATACTAGTTGGCTTGATACCGGCACGTTCCATGCTCTCTAGCAATCGAAGGCGTTTCATCAACTTCTTACGTCGTTGTCCTTTTGCTTCTTCTACTTCTTCTTGCAATCGTGCAATAAGGTCAAGCAGGTCAACTGCCTTCAACAAAGTCTGAAGTGCGTTTCCACCCATTTCAACCTTGATCAAATCAGCAACATCGTCAGGAAGGTTACGGTAGTCTGTCTCAGAGATAAGACCACGTACTTCGAGACTTGCCAACTGCTCTTTCAAACGAGCAAAGTCGACTTCAAGCTCTTCAAGCTCTTTTGTCTGCATCTTCGCAAGTTCTTTGACGTTCGCGCCTTCAGCATTCGCTTCCATCTCGTAACGTGCTTTGATTGCTTCTTTTGCAGCAGCAAATTCAGCTTCTTTGTCAGCAAGCATTTGGTCACGACCTTCAGTGTTTACGTCAGTCATGACGTAGCTTGCAAAATAGGCAATACGCTCAAGATTCTTCACCGTCATACCCAAAAGCAATCCAATTGCAGATGGTGTACCGCGCAAGAACCAAATATGTGCAACCGGCGCAGCAAGGCTAATGTGACCCATGCGTTCACGTCGGACAATGCTTTTTGTGACTACTTCACCCTTTTTGTCGACAGCTGCTTCGCGTGAACGAACGCCTTTGAATTTCGCGTCATGTGGGTTGATGTCTTTTACTGGTCCAAAAATTCGCTCACAGAACAACCCATCTCGTTCAGGTTTTTGCGTTCGGTAGTTGATAGTTTCTGGTTTTGTGATTTCACCATGACTCCAGTCAAGAATGTCATCAGCGCTTGCTACTGCCAATCGTACTGCGTCAAAGTCAGAGATGTTAATCCCGCTAGAATATCGTCTCATGATTAAGCCTCCTCCTCTTTCATTTCGTCATTTTCATCTTCGGAGTATTCATGCTCCACTATTTCTTCTTCAGCGACAGCAACTTCTTCGCCATCTACATCAATAATTTCGAATTCATCAGCAACACTTGCGTCCTCAGTCACATCAACATCTGATGCAATCTCTTCAGGAACCTCAAGTGCTGGCATGTGCTCTGCTTCGTCCTTGATGTTTTTACTCAACATGTCTTCAGCATCCAAAATCTCAGATTCTTTAGTCACTAAGTCAACCTTCAGCCCAAGTCCTTGCAACTCTTTCACGAGGACGTTAAAGCTTTCTGGTACCTTCGGTCCAACGATTTCTGTACCCTTGATGATTGCTTCGTATGCCTTTGAACGTCCGTAAACGTCATCAGACTTCAAGGTCAACATTTCCTGCAAGATATTTGCGGCACCATACGCTTCAAGTGCCCACACTTCCATTTCTCCGAATCGCTGACCACCGTTCTGTGCCTTACCGCCTAGTGGCTGTTGAGTCACCATGGTGTATGGTCCAGTGCTTCGTGCGTGGATCTTGTCGACAATCATGTGGTTGAGCTTGATCATGTACATAGAACCGACCGTTGTGCGTTCTTGGAACGCTTCACCAGTGCGACCGTCAAACAACTGCTGCTTACCGTCTTCTGGTAGCCCTGCTTCTTTGAGGAGTTCACGAATCTTAGGGATAGGAACACCGTTAAAGCTTGGGCTCGCAACCGTGATTCCAAGTGCGCGGGCAGCCATACCAAGGTGTGTTTCAAACAACTGACCGATGTTCATACGACTCGGCACACCGAGTGGGTTCAAGACAATGTCAACAGGTTGACCGTCAGCAGTAAACGGCATGTCTTCCTGTGGTAATACTCGGGCGATAACACCCTTGTTACCGTGACGACCACCCAATTTGTCACCAACAGCAATCTTTCGCATTTGTGCAACGAACACTTGAATCTGCATGATCACACCAGCTTTAAGCTCATGACCATTTGCTCGTGAGAACACTTTGACGCCAACCACTTTACCGTGCTTACCGTTGCTCATTCGCTGTGATGTGTCGCGGACTTCTTTGGCTTTTTCACCGAAGATTGCGCGCAAAAGTCGCTCTTCACTTGAAAGTTCTTGTTCACCCTTCGGCGTGATCTTCCCGACCAAGATGTCACCAGGATGCACTTCTGCACCAATTCGGACGATACCATCTTCATCAAGATGTCGGAGTGCGTCTTCAGACACATTCGGGATATCTCGGGTCACAATTTCAGGCCCGAGCTTTGTTTCACGGACTTCTGTCATATAGTCGACGATATGGATACTGGTCAACGTGTCATCTTCAACAAGTCGTCGAGAGACCACCATCGCATCTTCAAAGTTATACCCGTTCCATGGCATAAATGCCACGAGAAGGTTCTTGCCGAGTGCAAGCTCACCATTGTCGATAGACATACCTTCGATCAATGAATCGCCAGCCTTCACTTTGTCACCCTTACTTACTATCACTTTTTGGTTGATAGAAGAGCCTTCGTTACTTCGCAAGAAGTGAACTGGCTCATAAGAAGCCTTGCGTGTCTTATACGCAACCACTACTTTGTTTGCATGTGCTTCAATCACTTCACCATCTTCTTCAGCCAAAATCATTTGACCAGAGTTTCGAGCGACAAGCCCTTCCATACCAGTTCCAACTACAGGAGCCTCAGGTGTGATAAGCGGTACTGCCTGTCGTTGCTGGTTACTACCCATCAGCGATCGGTATACATAGTTCTTTTCAATAAACGGAATAAGTCCTGCGCTTGAACCAATAATCTGTCGGTCAGCTGCGTCAAGATGGGTGACTTCATCAACGTCAACTTCAGATGCGACCAAGTGCTTACGAGCGCTCACACGCTTGCTCGCAAATGAGCCATCATCTTTCATGTCTTCACCAGCACTTGCGATAACTGCTTTCACTTCGCCGTCAGCATCAAGAAACTCAACTTGGTCAGTCACTTTACCCTTAACTACTTTGCGATACGGAGTTTCCATAAAACCGTACTCGTTAATACGAGAGTACATCGCCATGTTCAACACCAAACCGATGTTCGCACCTTCTGGTGTTTCAACCGGGCAGATACGGCCGTAATGAGTAGCGTGAGCATCGCGCACTTCGAAGCCAGCACGTTCTCGAGAAAGTCCACCAGGACCCATAGAGCTAAGACGTCGTTTGTGTGCAAGCTCGCTCAACGGGTTGATTTGATCCATGAACTGTGACAACTGTGAACTCGCAAAGAACTCGCGGACAGCAGCTACAATTGGTCGTGCATTGATCAGCTGTGACGGTGTGACTGTTTCAATGTCACTCATGCTCATACGGTCTTTTGCATTTCTTTCCATTCGGAGCAAACCAATACGGAACTGTCTTTGAACAAGCTCACCAACGAGCTTAATGCGTCGGTTCGCCAAGCTATCAATGTCGTCAGCAGCTTCTTGCGAGTTGTTCAAACGGATAAGCTCAGCAACAATTGCGATCAAGTCTTCAATGCGCATCACACGGTTTTCTACCGTATTTGCAACGTCAAGACCAAGTCGCTTGTTGATCTTATAACGACCAACACGGCTAAAATCAAATCGCTTGTAGTTGAAGAACATGTTCTCAATCAATCCACGAGCGTTGTCGACCGTCGCGAGGTCGCCTGGGCGCAAGCGTCGGTAGACTTCAATCAAAGATTCATTTACTCCACGTGCTGGATCTTTATCAAGTGTTGCGGTAATGTAGCTTGTTTTGCCTGTATCAACAGCTTTGAACTGTTCGCGCATTTGCGTTTCAGTCAATCCAAAAGCTCTCAATAATGTCGTGACGGCAATTTTTCTTTTTCGGTCAATCTTTACAAACAAAGCACCAGATGTTGCGGTTTCAAATTCCAACCATGCACCACGGCCAGGGATCACCTTTGCAGAATACAAGTTAGTTCCTGCAACGTTCTCAGCAGTATAAAACACGCCTGGAGAACGGATTAGCTGGCTAACCACAACGCGCTCTGCACCGTTAATCACAAACGTACCACGGCTCGTCATCCATGGGTAATCACCAAGGTAGATTTCCTGGTCTTTTACTTCACCAGTAATCTTGTTAGTAAGTTCAATAACTGCCTTTAGAGGCGCTTCATAGCTGACGTTATTTTCACGTGCTTCAGCTTCGGTCATTTTCGGGTCTTCAAAATGATAATCTTTGAAACGAATACTCAATTTCGTTCCAGTATAGTCGTCTATTGGACTTATTTCCCCGAGTATATCGCCGAGTCCCTCTTCGACGAACCACTGAAAACTCGTGTTCTGGTGGTCGACTAAGTTCGGTAGATTGATAATCTCTTTTTTCTTTGTAAAGTACTGACGCTCTTTTGGACCTTGCGTCTTAGGCTTTGTTGCAGCCGATTTAGGCATAAATACGTACGCTCCTCGCCCCCAGTTCAAACACGACATAAGAAAAGGGGATTGATTAGTTATTGATCTGTTTTTTCGAAGATCACTACTTGTCTCCTACTCGTTTAGTGCTTATTTTGAGCTACTATGAACGAGCAAACGGACACGGTGTACACTACTTCTTAGCCTATAAGTTTCTCACACTTACAAACTGCTTGTCAAATTAAATATAGCTCACATTTTACTGTTGAGCTATATTAAAAAAACTATTGATTAATACGAGCAATTGCACCCAGCTGCTGTTTCAGTGTCGCTTTGACGTTCGCCTGTAGAGGAAACTCTTTTGTTTCAGTCGGCATTTCAACGTGTCGCTTCAATTCTCCGAATGCATTCGAAACAATAACATCAGCACGTTCAGTGCTCATAGACAATGTAAACCACGATATCACTGATCTTAAATATACTGATGCGTCTGGTTCGTCTAGAGCGGTTCGAGTACGTTCAACAAGTACTCTGTTTTTATCATCTGTAAGTCGGTCGATAACTAACCCGGTTTCAGAACTTTCACTCGCAACGAGGTGAGCGACTGCTTCAGAAGTAAATAACTCATCTATAGCTAATTCAATAGGTGTCGGAAAACGATATTCACCATTTATTGAACGATATAACAATTCAGGGCTCGGACTCGCTGTTCGAGCAAATTCACCACTATCAAAAGTAATATGTGTCATAATAATAATTATAGCACATAATTGATTTTATTGCAACTATTTTAGAATCTTATCTACGATGCCGTACTTGACTGCTTCTTCAGCAGTCATCCAATAGTCTCGGTCAACATCCTTTTCAATCTGTGATAGTTTTTGACCAGTATTGTGGGCCAAAATGTCATTGAGTAGCTTGCGAACACGGATACTTTCTTGTAGATCAATTTCCATATCGGTTACCTTACCGCGTGTACCACTACTCGGCTGGTGAATCATTACCTTGCTGTTAGGCAGCAAGAAACGCTTGCCTTTCGTTCCTGAGCTGAGCAAGAACGCACCCATGCTTGCCTGCAGACCAATCCCTACCGTTTGTACGTCATTTTTTATGTACTGCATTGTGTCGAATATGGCCATACCGTCATATACGCTCCCACCGGGGCTATTTATATAAAGATAAATATCTTTCTTCGGGTCTTCGTTTTGCAGGAATAACAGTTGCGCAACAATCAAGTTTGCAGAATGTGAGTTCACGTCAGAACCCAGGAAGATAATTCGGTCCTTAAGCAAACGGCTATATATATCGTAAGCACGCTCTACACGACCATCACTTTCAATAACCGTAGGCACAAGTAAAGAACTCATAATTGACTGGCTATCTTGGCTCATACTACACTCCTCTTAAAAATTCTAATATCACTTCAAATACTGTCATGATTTTTTGATTCATATCAGTAGTATAGCAAGTGCTATTGGCACTCGTCAATGTAGAGTGCTAGATTTTACCCGATTAGTGGCTGACCAGAGCTATGGCTTCGAGCGTTAGAAACAGTACCTATCGTCCCTTGGTCAGGCGCAACATTAACGGAAATCCGTGTTATGAGACCTATCGCTTCATCATTTGTGACATTACTCAAGAGAACTGCTGCAATTTGTTGTCGACGATCCGGCAATCTTTCACCTATATGTGCTGCAAGCTGTGCAACTGTTGAGCTCTCTACTGTGCTGACAGGACGCGGTAACGGTAGGACGTTCTCAGGGTATAATCTATGAACTTCTGACATGTATTATTTCCCTTGAGTCTTTAAGAATTCAATTACTTTTTCAGTCCGCAAACGTGCATTAATGTCTCGGCGGTTCTCAGGCTTATCGAGTTCTGCCTGCATACTACTGTCTTTGTACTGCCCTTTGAGCGCTTGCAGTCGTGCTTCAAGCACTTCAGGTTCGACGTCGATATTTTCAATATCTGCAATTTCGCTCAATACAAGCCCCGCTTTGATACGTCGTAATGCTTCTGGGCGAACTTCTTCTTTCACGTATGCTTCTTCGGTCATTCCAAGACTCGCGAGCATTTCGTCATACGTCATGCCACGTTGCAGAACATTTTGTCGTACTTCCTGTATTACCGCCTCCTGCTGTTCGTCAACCAATGAATCAGGTATTTCAACCGTTGTTTTGTCGGCAAGTTCGTCAACAATCGCAGCTTCCCAATCTCGCTCTGCACGGTGGTTTGCTTCATGCTCAAGCTGCTTCTTGATGTCTTCTTTCAGTTGTTTCAGTGTTTCAAATGGACCGACTGTCGCTGCAAACGTATCATCAAGTTTCGGCTCAACCACTTCGTTGATTTTCTTTAATGTCACTGCGAAAGTTACTTTTGCGTTCTGAAGCGCTTTGGCGCCGTAGTCTTTAGGGAATGTGACTTCAAAACTCTTTTCCTCACCAATCTTCATCCCGACCACGTTGTCTTCAAACCCTGGGATAAACGTTCCTGACCCAAGCACGAGCGGATAATCTTCGCCGTCAGCACCAGAAACTGGCTTACCTTTAACATCAGTCCCCTTGAAATCAATCCAGGCTTCATCCGTTAGTTTAGCAGCTCGTTCAACAGGCTTTTTTTCAGCAGCGCGAACTTGCAAGTTTTTCAACACGTCATTCACCTGTTCAGCACTCACCTTTACTTCTTCTTTTTTGACTGAAATCTTCTTGTAGTTAGGAAGCTTGATTGCACCAACAACTGGAATTTCTAGAGAGAACTCAAGCTCAGTAAAAGGGACAAACTTCTTAACGGTCACTTCAGGCTGGCCAACAGGTCGGATGCGTTCCTCTTTGATAGCAGCGAGGTACAACGCCTGGATTGCTTCGTTCAAAAATTCACTCTGGAGCGTTGCATCGTCAAGATTCTTTTCAACAATCTCCATAGGTACTTTGCCTTCACGGAACCCAGCTACTTTAACTCGAGGCGCGAGCGCATGGAGCACTCTATTTTTGACTCTTGTTAGCTCATCTGCATCAGCCGCAATTACAAAAACAGCAGTTGTATCTTGTTTTCTTTCAGTGTGCAATTTCATATAGCCTTACTTCACCTTTCTTAAATATTTGACGCTTTTTCATGAGCTAGATGCTCTCACACCTATCGAGGCTCAATGAAACATATCACTATATTCTATCAAATTTACAGAGGTGTGTCTATTTCCTGGAGTCTTTTACGATGCTCATAATTCGAGCAAGACTGTGTTTTTCTTCTTTGCCGGTTTTTAAATCTTTTAGCATATACTGCTCTGATTCAAGCTCTTCAGCCCCAACAAATAACACATATCTAACACCGGATTTAATCGCACTTTTAAGCTGTTTTTCGAGCTTTCTTCCAGAGATATCTACGGCAGTATTCACACCGATTTCGCGCAATTCATGAGCGGCAGCCTGAGCACCGTCAATGCTTTTCTCGTCACGGATGAGCACGGTGACGTCAACACTTGATTTCAACGTCGGAATCAGCCCGTTTGATTCCAAGAAATCAGTGAATACCACGTCACCAACAGCAAATCCAATTGTTGGAACTGGTTCAACGCCAAACAATCCGACAAGCCCGTCGTAACGACCGCCACCAAGGACAGATCGGTTGTTTACATTATCAGTCGCAAACGCCTCAAACACGATGTCAGTATAGTAGTCAAACCCACGCATGAGCGTGATATCAAATTCGATATTACGTATACCGTATGCACGTGCACTTTGCATGAGACGAAGCATGTTTTTAGCACTTTCACTCTGTAGCAGCTGTTCAGGTAGATCAGTTACTTCACGGACAGTCAGAAACTTCACCACTGCACGGCTCAGTTCTTTTGCGCCAGTTGCGGCGTCTAAGGCCTCTGCGAACTCATCGGTCGACATTTTTTGTATCCTGTCAATCAGCCGTATAACCGCTACAGCTCGGCCCTCACTTATACCAATGCTCGAGAGTATTTCAGTTATCAGTACTCTACTGTTTACTTTTATCACATAGGTCGAACGCTTTGCTTTGAACGCCTGGAACAGATCATCAGCAATCTGTATCATCTCGAGTTCAGCATGTACCGAACTGACGCCAAACATATCAACATTTAACTGCCAAAATTCGCGCAGGCGTCCTTTTTGCATGCGTTCATAACGCCATAGGTTAGGGATAGAATACCAACGGGCTGGGTAGCTAAGTTCTTGCCGTCTGCCCGCAACCATGCGACTTACTGAAGGCGTCATCTCAGTACGGATAGTGACGCTTCTGTCGCCTCTATCTTGAAACGTATACGTTTGCGTTTCAATTATTTCTTGGCTGCCCTTCATCAAGAACAGATCAGTTGGCTCTAAAATGGGTGCGTCATATTCAACATACCCATAACGTTCAACGACACGTCGCCATTTATCAAAAACCCATTGTTGTTTCTTTTTATCTTCCGGGTAGAAATCCCGAGCACCCTTGTAGGGTTGCAAACTTAAATTACTCATATAGCCTCTATTATATCCTATTTCTTCTTATTGT
>CAYNWE010000011.1:0-14334 GCA_964400855.1 uncultured Candidatus Saccharibacteria bacterium | reverse complement strand
AGTAGGGGGTATTTAGCAAAGAGTTTTGCTACACCATTTGGTGACTATAACAACCAAGTTCTTGCCGAAATAGCCCGTAACTACGAATCTCACCGTCCTTTTCACGACAGAGCTTTCAATGCCTACCCATATAGCGATTACAGGATTCAGGTACAGCAGGTACAAGTAGGGGTGAGTTTAAATACGGTGAAAGGGTATATTAATGATGCGATTGCAAGCGGCAGATGGCTTGTACTTGTTTTTCATAACGTAAAAGACAGCCCGAGCAAAAGCACGGCAAGTTATGAATATGCAACTCGTGACCTTCGTAATATTGCTTCATATGTAAATTCTAAGGGTATGCCAGTTGTTAAGATGAGTGATGGTGTTGTTCGTGGAAGCTCTTTGCTCCCAAATGGCTCATTTGAAAAAGGCTTGAGCGAAGGGTGGTCAACAGATTCGCCTACAGTATTTACCGCTAACTATTCAAGAAACGGCGCGATGCCTGAATCAAAAAGCTCTATTAAGTTAAGCTCTTCTGCAGAAATAAACTCTCATCTATTTTCACCTTTAGTAAGTATAGAACAAGGGAGCAAGTACGTAATTAAATCCTTTTTAAATATAACTAATATAAGCTCTCAAGAGCTGGGACTTTATATAGACGAGTACGATCAGGCAGGAAGCTGGGTTTCTGGGCAGTATAAGCTTGCTGAGCGCTCTGTATATGTTTCACGCAGAAACGTTGAGTATATCCCAACTTCTTCAATAGTTACTCGAATACGGGTCCAATATATAGTACCGGCTGGTAGTGGCATTACAGGATTCATAGACCAGGTTGAACTAGTTAAGCAGTAGCATTAACAATTTAAAAAATAAACTTTACTTTAAAACACAAAAGTTGTAAAATATCTTTAAGACGACACTTTGAACTGTTAGAAACTACTTGGTCGCTTATCTAACAGGGAGTGAATAGCGAATCCAACGTCAATACTAATTAAATGGAGATATGCTATGTATAGCGGCGGTGAAGTGCTTGGCGCGTCTACAGTTGTAGCGTCAGCGATCGTATTGCCTAACACTGGTGGCAATATGCTTCTTACAATCTCAGCGGGCCTTGCGCTTGTTGTTGGTGTTGCAGTGCTAAGTTCGAGTGTTGCTCGAATGGTTGCAAAAAAAGCTTACAAGAAATAAGCTTTATACGTTTTTAACGTGTGGGGGTGCAGTATTTTTACTGCACCTTAACTTTATTATGCAAAAAAATATCTCATTTCATCTGACTGTATCAGCGCTCATTGTTTTCGGAGCTCTTCTTATTGTTAGCCCACGTCTAAGCATTTTTAACTCAAGAACGAGTGCAACAACTTTTGCAGAAAGCTACGACGCAACTTCAGACGAGGCATCTCCAACGGTACTTGTTCAGCAAAAAAGCGGTAAACCCATACACATGATAATCTCAAGTGTAGACGTGGATATTCCGGTCGTGGATGGTATATATAACGAATCGAAAAAAACATGGTCATTATCAAACGATAAAGCGCACTATGCACTGATGACTCCGCAAGCCAATAACACGAGTGGCAACACGTTTATCTACGGCCATAACCGTCGCGAAGTTTTTTCTCGCCTCTCGAGGTTGAATCCTGGTGACATTGCAATAGTAACTACGGAGAATGGATTTGAATTTATATATGAATTTCAGCAGTCAATAACAACGCAGCCTTACGATGATACCCTGTTTCGTTATAAGGGTCCGCCTATCTTGACGTTGCAAACTTGTAGCGGTCTGTGGTATCAGGATAGATCATTGTACACATTCTCGCTTAAAGACGTAAGAGAGGCGAACAACAATGCTTTTTAGCGTATTTCTCGCAGTTGGCTTGCTCTACACATTCCACCTTGGTCTGTATGCGGTGGGTGCGAACATACAAGACATTCTCGCCTTTAAAGAAAAGGCAAAGAATAAAAAACCTCGACAAAAATTACCTCTTGTCACAATACTTATTGCCGCTTATAACGAAGAACTGTCAATAAAGAAGAGTGTTGAGTCGGTATGGAACAGTAAATATCCTCGGCTTGAAATAATTGTCGTCGATGACGGGTCACGTGATGATACGTTTCAAGTGGTGAGAAAATATATTGGAAATAGACAGAGTGCGGTCGCAACGAGAGGTCGTGTCTATAGAACAGCTTCAGGATTATTGACTAGGCGCTGGAAGCGAACTAATGAAGAAAATTATCGAGTTATGCGTTTACTCACACAGGCCAATGGTGGCAAATCGAGCGCGCTGAATGCGGCACTGCAGGCTGGGGTTAAAGGTGAACTCGTCATGACACTGGACGCAGATTCACTGCTTGATGAATATGCTATTAGACGTGCGGTTGCCTACTTTGGTGACAAAAATGTGGTGGGTGTTGCGGCAAACGTGCGTGTACTGTTTAGACCAACTATCCTGGGGCTTGTACAGCAGTTCGAACACTTAATCGGTTATCGCTCGAAGAAGTTTTATAAATTGACTAACAGCGAATTGATTGTCGGTGGTGTTGGGTCGACTTACAGAAAGTCAGTGCTTGAGCAGGTTGCGTATTATGATACTGATACGCAGACTGAAGATATTGGACTGAGTATGAAAATTACTGCGCTTGGTAATAAAACGCACAAACTTGTTTATGGTGCAGATGTGCTTGCATTTACCCAGGGAGTTCAGTCATTCCGTGCTTTATTGAAGCAACGGTATCGCTGGAAGTTAGGTAATTTACAGAATCTCATAAAGTACAGTCATTCGTTCAGAACGACCAATTCTCAGCATACCGCTAGCTTGACATTTTACCGTGTACCGATGGCTTTTCTGGGTGAGTTGCTCTTGTTGCTACAGCCAATCCTCCTGACCTACGTGTTATATTTGTCTGTAAAAATAGGGTCACCATTATTGTTTATCGGTTCATATGTTGTTATTACTGCTTATATTCTCATGACAATCTGGTTTGATGAGCACTATAGCTTGAAAGATAAATTCCAGATGAGTATGTACGCACCTGCAATGTATTTCTTGTTCTACATCATGGACTTCGTACAGCTATCAGCAATTATTAAATGTTTGCTCCATCCAAAACAAATGCTTCTTAAAGTACAAACTGATGGTCGTTGGGTATCACCTGAGCGACATGGCTTCGCTAGCTAGATTAGTACTCTCCGAGTAGTGCTATTAAGAACCCGATCAGGGCTGAGAAAATACCAATTATCCAAAAGCGCATCGTTACTTTTGTTTTTGGCCATCCACCTGCTTCAAGATGGTGGTGGAGCGGTGCTGCAGTAAATATCTTACGCTTGAAAAGCTTCTTCGAACCTATTTGCAGTAAACTTGAACCAGCTTCAAACACAAACACAGAGCCGATTATTGGCAATAGGAGTAATGTATCTGTGAGCATTGCAACCACCCCGAGCGCTGTTCCGAGCGAAAACGATCCAACATCACCCATGAAAAAGCGTGCCGGCGGGATGTTGAACCATATATAAGTGAGGAGCGTGCCGGCTATTGTTGCACAGAAACCCGCTATGCCGTAGTTGCCTTGCAAAGCAGCGATGGCACCAAAAGTAGAGAATGACGTAAGGAGCAGTCCGCCTGCAAGCCCATCGAGCCCATCACTAATATTTACCGCATTACTCGTGCTGACAACTGCGAGAATAAATAAAGGAATGAGTAGCCATCCAAGCATAATCTCTCCGAAAAATGGGATGTGTACCGTGCTATAGTCGAGTTTGAAATAAAAAAACCAGGCACCGATTGCTGATACGGTGGTGATAGCAGCGAGTTTAATCGGTGCTGCAAGCCCGGCAACTCCTATCCCTTTGCCGCGTACATTTATAATGTCGTCTATGAGCCCGACGAGTCCACCACCAACAAGCGCTGCAAGCGGTAACCACGTCTGTTCTCTACTTAAGTTAAACGCAATGGTAACAACAGCCACTGCAACTAGCATAATAAGTCCGGCCATTGTCGGGACGTTGTAGTTTCGAGTGCTTAACTTTGCAATAACTTGTAGTTTCTCGCCAGTTGTGGAGGTAGTTCGCTTCTTTTTCCACAAGTTATATTTGTAAGCAAAATAGGTATAGATGGGAGTGATTGACATCGCAACGGCAAAACCAGCAACGCCAAGGAGGACAATTTTAGTGATTTCGTTTACAAATTCGCTACTTTCAATCATAAAGAGTATTTCGTTTTGATGATTTATCTTGAATAACTGTAGCACAAAGATATAATTGTACCTATTCTATTAACGTTATTTTACTTCTACCATGCAAGGATGACATGCAACCAAATACACAACGTCCAGTATTAGTGCTCATGAGAGGTTTGCCGGGTAGCGGTAAGTCGTTTTTGTCAGCAGCTCTGCAGCAAAGCATAGGTAAGCATCATGTTGTGCTGCTCGACCCTGACGCAATTGATTATAATTCCGAAGACTATCATGAGTTTATACAAAAACTGAAAAGTGAAAATGTAGACGAGAAACTGTTTCCGTATAGGTATTTACGATCGAAGGCATATGCAGCAGCACGCGAACAGAAAATAGTCATATGGAATCAAGCGTTTACGAATGCAGACCTTGTTGAGCGGACGATAGACAATATTGTGATGAATGCGGGTAGTGAAGGCGTAGATTTAGCTGGCTGCATTGTTGAGTTATCTATCGACCTAGAAACTGCAAAAAGGCGAATCGCGGAACGAGTAAACGCCGGTTTGCATGATGTCTCGGATACGGCCTATGAACGTTTTTTGGCAGATTTCGCGCCAATGCAGACAAGTAAATACCTAATTGTGCGCATAGACGGTACCCGTGATGTAACAGAATTGGTAGACGAAATTCAAAAAGCGCTGGCTACATTTGCTAAGAAGTAAGACTATGAATTGAGTGCCGAAATAGATTCGATACGCTCTTTTATTGTGCTCATGAGTGTTGGATGGCATGCAATAAAATTCTTTGTTCTGTAGTCGTATATCTCGTTGTCCAAGGGGATAATTGCACCGCCTGCTTCAGTCACGATTAGCGCTCCGGGAGCGTAGTCGTGGATGTGCCCTCTTGAGTGTAGAGAGAATTTTGCTGCTGCAGCTCCTTCAGCTACCATAGCAAATGCATTGCCTGCACCATCTGGAGCAACAAAACCTTTTGTACCCGAGCTTTCTAGGATGTCGGAAATAGCGGCTAGATCTCTTCCTTTACAAAGCGCAATTGGCGTGGGAGTTAGCTTTGTTAGATCTAGCTTTTCTCCATTTTTGTAAGTACCCATTCCGTTTATTGCGGTATAGAGTTGGTCAGTTGAAGGGTTGTAGATGATTGCCGCCCTGGCCAGGCCGTGTGAAATGTACACTGCCATATTGGTATAAGTTGGTGTATTTGCGATGAAACTAGAGGTGCCATCAATCGGGTCAATCAGCCAATAATCGCCTTCTAATTCTGGTGCATACCCTGATTCTTCGCCATAGACTATAGCTTCTGGAAATGCCTTGCTCATAGAGGCAATGATTTCGTCTTCAATTAGAGTATCAATTTCCGTGACAGGTGATCCGTCATTTTTATCAGTATGAGAAATATTGCCTGCATGGCTCAAGATTTCGGGTCCTAATTGACGAAAAAGAGTTGATAAATAATTAACCATTTCTCGAACGTATGTGTTATCCGGCATAGTGGTTACAGTGTAGCAGATTCTTTAAAGTGACCGTTTAGAGTTCGTTGATCACTTCAATATGTGCGCCAAGACTATTAAGTCGCTCAGCTAAATCTTCATATCCTCTGTTGATGGTATAGACATTTCGTAATTTCGATTTACCTTTGGCAGCAAGCATACCAATCAGTAGTAAGCTTGCGGGTCGCAATGCAGGTGGGCAAACGAGGTCTGCTGCAGTGAACGTCGTTGGGCCTGAGACGTAAACGCGGTGCGGATCTGCGAGTTCGATATTTGCTCCAATTTTTGTGAGTTCAGTGTAGTAAATAGCTCTATTTTCGTAGGTCCAGTCGTGAATAAGGGTTCTTCCTTTTGCAACGGCGCATATTGGCACAAAGTAGGGTAGGTTGTCCTGATTGATGCCAGGATATATGTTAGCATGAATCTTGTCAGGGAGCGCAGTGAGCTCGCCATTGTGCTTGTGTACCGTTATGTCCACGAGCTCGATAAAACCGTTTTTAGCTTTATAGCGCTCTGTCTGGTCGACTCGCAACCCCATTTTGCGTAACTTAAGGAGCTCGAGTTCCATGAAATCAATCGGGACGCGGCGTATCGTTATTGAAGAATTTGTCGTGACAGCGGTCGACACAAAGAACATTGCTTCAATTGGGTCTTCAGATGGGTAGTAGGTAACGTCTTTTTTAACAGACTTATCGATACCAGTAATCTTGAGTGTAGATGTGCCATTCCCTTCAATCTTCGCTCCGAGCATCTCGAGGAACCCACACACGTCTTGGACCATATAATTTGCACTTGCAAAGCTGATAGTAGTGGTGCCTCGGTTCATCGCAGCGGCCATTGCGACATTCTCTGAAACGGTATCCCCAGCTTCGTAAAGGACAACTCTTTCAGGGTATTGATCCTTTACTTGTACATCGTAGAATTTATTTTTTGCCTCTATAGTGACACCAAACTCTTCGAGACCAAAAAGGTGTGATTTAACAGACCGCTTTCCGAGCTTACAGCCGCCCGCATAGGGGATTTTAAACGATTTATATTCATGTATGAGCGGACCGATCAACATTAGCACGGAACGTGTGCGCCGAGCTGCTTTTGCATCTAGTTTGTCGAGTTGTAATGTCGCAGGTCGTTTGAGCTCAAGGTCGTTACCAGGAAGCCAGCGCACTTTGACACCGATACTTTCGAGTACTTCAATGATTCTAAAAACTTCTTCAATTCGCGGGAAGTTTTTAAATGTTGTTGTCCCTTTATTGAGAAGACTTGCGCATAAGAGTCCTACCGCCGCGTTCTTACTTGTTTTTAAAGTAATTTCACCTGAAAGCTCGTGGCCACCTTCAATTTGTAAGTTAATTCCTTGGTTTCCTACAGAAATAAGTGGTTTTTGTAGCACCTCACTTATGCGCTCAAGCATGTCAAGACTGAGATTTTGTCCACCTTTTTCAATCCTGTTTATTGCTGATTGAGATGTTCCAAGTTTTTGCGCAAACTCAGTTTGCGTAAGTCCTCTTAATGTACGTAGTTCGGTGATAAGGGCGCCTAAACGCGCGTTTGAATCTTGCATAAGTGCTAATTATTATATCACATAAGGTATATTGTGTGCAGGCACTGGTCTTGCACCCCACCGCTGGGGTACAATAGCAGTATTATGATTTAACTCTCGCACATATCGCAAAACAATAGACAACAATAAAGCAGGGAGACGATATGTCACAAATAGATGATGAAATTGCAAAACTGATTGCAGCAGAAGAAAAAAGACAAGCCGAAGGGCTTGAGATGATACCGAGTGAAAACCACAGTAGCAAAGCAGTACGTGCTGCATCAGGATCGATACTGACCGACAAATACTCTGAAGGCTATCCTGGAATGCGTTATTACGCAGGGTGTGAGTTTATTGATCAAGTAGAAAACATAGCTCGAGATAGGGCAAAAAAACTCTTTGGTGTTACACATGCAAACGTGCAACCGCATTCCGGGAGCCCAGCTAACCAGGCAATCTATTATGCACTTGTTGACCCGGGTGATACGGTGATGGGCATGTCGCTCTATTTTGGTGGCCACATGACACATGGCTTAAAAGTTAATTTTTCCGGCACATACTATAATTCAGTTCAATACACAACGGATAAAGACGGCTTTATGGACTATGAGGCAATTCATACGCTCGCACAAGAACATAAGCCAAAATTGATTATGTCAGGGACGACTGCCTATCCAAGACAGATTGACTGGAAGAAAATGCGTGAGATAGCAGACAGTGTTGGTGCGTGGCTTGTTGCAGATATTTCACATATCAGCGGGCTAGTTGTTTCGGGTGACCATCCAAGTCCTATAGGGATAGTTGACGTGACAATGACGACGACCCATAAGACATTGCGCGGACCAAGAGGTGCAATGATTTTGTGCAACGGTGAAGAGTCAAATCCGCTTAAGAAACCTGAAAGGACAAAAAATAACCTCCCATCACTTATAGACAGGGCGGTTATACCAGGGTTGCAGGGTGGACCTCATAATCATCAGACTGCTGCAATTGCAGTTGCCCTTCAAGAAGCTCTACAGCCATCTTTTGTTGAATATGGCCACCAAGTTGCTAAAAATGCTCAAGTTTTATCAAAAGAGCTGACCGCGAGAGGTTTTAATCTTGTGACAGGCGGTACGGATAACCATCTCATGGTTGTTGATTTAAATAATAAAAATATGAGTGGTAAAAACGGCGAGCAAGCGCTCAGCCTTGCAGGCATCACGGTGAACAAAAATACCGTACCTTTTGACCCAAGAAGTCCTTTTGACCCGAGTGGCATTCGGTTGGGGACACCAGCGCTCACTACGCGTGGCATGAAAGAAGATGAGATGCGCCAGGTAGCTGCATGGATTGAAGAGGCAATCAATCATGCAGATGATACTCAGTATTTGCAGAACCTCCATATAGAAGTGACAAAGTTTGCAGCAAATTTCCCACTTCCTGACTAAAGTTGTAGATCGATCGGCTCGCCGAGCACTGTCTGTTCACCTCTAATATAAATATTGAAGACTGCTTTATTTCGAGCAAGAATTTCACGCCAACTCTGTGAGGCATAAAGTGCAGTAGCTGTTGCGCCTTCGCTTTTTACGCCTATTGTTTCGATGCCGAAATGCTGGCAAAGATAGCTCGCGCGAGTAAGGTGGGTAGTTTCCGAAACGAGTATTGCCCGCTTTAGATTAAATATTTTTGCTGCTCTTTCGCACGTTTCATAAGTACTTCTGCCTGCTTGGTCAAGTTGTAAAAAGCTTGGGGCAACACCCTTCTCTATAAGATAGTTGTACATTGCAATCGGTTCATTGTAGTCAAGTGTTCGATTGTCACCTGACAGAATAACTTTTCGCACCAGACCATCATCAATAAGTTTTTTTGCTGTCTCAAGACGTTCTGCAAGTAGCGGAAGAGGTTTACCGTCATTCAGCCCGCCACCGAAAACAATTGCAACGTCGTACTCGCTCGCTGCTTGTCGTAAGTCTTCACTCGAGAGGGAATACTGCTTTGATGCACCTTTTTGAACAAGATTGTACATACCAACGGTGTAACCAACAATCCCTATAATTATCAATGGTGCAAGATAACGGATGTCTTTGAGTCTAGATATATCCATAAGAACTTGCATCAACTATAGCGGTCATGTTTATAAGATGCAAGTCGGTAGGCTAACGTCAACGTTATCGAGTTTTTTGGGTAAACTCACCAAGGATACGCGCTTCTGGTTCGAGTACAATGCCAATTTTCTCTAGACAGGTCTGTTGAATATGCATCGCTACATCATAAATATCTTGTGCAGACGCACCGTCAAGTGCTTCAATTTTCAATAAGTTTTGTTCATTAAGTTTCACGTTATTCCATTGTTGACCACGTTTGAAGCCGGCTGCAAGCATGACATGTGCAGCTGAGACTCGCTGCTCGTTCCCGCCGTGTACTTGATTCATTTTTTTCAGCTGTTCCACTGTTTTTCCAGACTCGTCTTGGCTCAGTATATAATCGGCTTGTTCGTGACTAACGATTGGATTTCTAAAGAATGAGCCAACCGTGTGGTTTTTTTGCTGCGCTGGGCTCCAAAGTGAACCAGCTAGTTTGCGCGCTTCGATAATAATTTGACGTCGTGCATGAAGATCGTTTGCGTCAAGCTTTTTTACTGTCGCAATATCAACCGCTTTTTGGTAGGTCAGATCAGCTGTTTTTTTGGTTGAGAGCGTAAACCCGGCCCTTAAAATGACTAGATGGCTATTTTTCTGATCCTGAAAAATTGATGTTTTATATCCCCACGCAAGTTCTTCTGCATATAATCGTTTCTCTAGAGATAATTTTCTGTCCCAGACGTCAATCCATGCGACTCGTTCACTTATCGATTGGCCATACGCAGCAATATTGATATAGAGTGCAGCACCGACGCTGCCCGGTACTTCACTTAGGAGCTCTATCCCCCATAAGTCATGTGCAATTGAAGTGGTAACAACGTCGTCCCACCACGCACCAGCATCAGCAACAATAGTCGTTGAGTTATGTAATTCGACGCTGCCACCTCGTATACAAAGCACCATACCGGATAGTCCATGGTCTGATATGAGACTGTTGCTCCCGTACCCTAAAAGCCAAAGCTGTGTAGACTCAAGCGTACATTTGAGTGCTTCAGTCAGCGCGTTGTAGTCTTCGACTAATGCAAAATGCTCGGCCTTACCGCCAACTTGAAATGAGGTATAAGGAGCAAGCAATACATTTGATTGAATGTTCATAAGATAGCTATAAGTATACCTTGGTTGAGTATCTCTAGTAAATTTCGTATAATAATCAGATATGAGACAGCAAAACACCCAGCCATTTTCTGTTTTTGGTCAAGCCTTGAAGGAATTACGGTTAACGCAGAAAAAAACTTATGCAGAGGTAAGTGGTGCTGTCGAGATTTCTGAGCAGAAACTACAAGATTATGAAGCAGGCAAAACGCGTCCCTCTGAGGATATCCTTATGCTTTTAATCCAACATTTTCAGCTAAAAGATTCACAAGCATCAGAGCTGTGGCGACTTGCAGGGTATGAAAAGTTCCAAGAAGAGGCTCGATTTTTTATGAATGACGAACTTGGTGAGGTGAAAGAGTCGAGAACATTATTTGTCGATGCTGATGATGCGAAAATCGTCTATACCGATATGGTGCAGATAATGGTGAATAATTATGGTGTTATTATGAATTTTATGCAGGGCGCAGGGTCGCAAAGCCAGCCACTTGCAGTGTCTCGAGTTGGTATGAGCAAAGAACATGCAAGAAGTATTTTGGAGCTCTTAAAAACAACGCTTGAACAAGCAGAGAGCCAATCAGCGCTACATACTCCAAGGCAGCTATCAGCTCCTAAAAATAACGAAGATCAGTAGAGGGCTACAGACATGAACTTCAATATTACGCCGCAGCTCGCTGGTTTTTTTGTCGTTGAATGGGTGATTCGAGTCCTCATGCTGTTTATTGTTCCTGGGAGACGAAAGCCATCAAGCGCAAACGCATGGCTTTTGCTTATCATGGTTGCACCAACCATAGGTGTTCTCTTTTTTTATATGTTTGGTGACCCGAAATTACCAAAGATTCGTCGACGTTTAAGAAGAGAAGTTGATGCCATGTCTCAAAAAGAGCTTGATGAACTGCGGCGCACTCACCCAGATTTGTTTGAAACAGTCGCAAATGAGAATCACCGTACCATCGCTCGTCTTGCAACAGTGCTTGGCGGCATGCCACCAATGAGAGGGAATAAAGTAGAGATAATCGCGGGGTATGACGAAGCGTTCAATGCGTTGATTGCTGATATTGAAAAAGCAAAAGAATACATTCATATTGAATATTTTATTGCGACATATGACGACGCAACAAAACAGGTATTCGAAGCGATTGTTGAAGCTCGCAAGCGGGGTGTCTCAGTGCGATTTTTGTATGACAAAATTGTTTCCCGCCGTTATCCAGGTCAGAAAAAAATGCGCGAGAGCCTCGTTAAATCTGGCGTAGATATGAAGGCGATGTTGCCACTGAATTTGCTACCCGGCAAGAAATTTATGCGCCCAGATCTTAGAAATCACAGAAAGATTGTTGTTATTGACGGCACAATTGCCTATAGTGGATCACAAAATCTAATTGATAAAACGTATCACCGACGAGATAGCATTCGTTATGAAGAAGTGATGCTTCGCATGACCGGACCGGTCGTGTGGCAATTTAACAATATTTTCAGAGCGGACTGGTATGCCGAGACGACTGAGTCATTACTTGAATTTGTTGAGAACAAAGATATGCCTAAGGCAAATGGCAAAGTTGTTGCACAGGTGTTGCCAAGTGGCCCTGCACATGATCATGATAATAACTTAAAATTCTATACAAGTATGATACACGCAGCGAAAAAAAGAGTCGGCATTGTTGTGCCCTACTTTATTCCAGACGAGTCATTTCTGGACGCACTAACTGCTGCGGCTCAAAGGGGTGTGGAGGTCACCATGATTAATTCTGAAGCTATCGACAAGATTCTTGCAGGACACTCGCAGCGATCATACTATGAGGAACTTCTAGAAGCAGGCATTAAAGTGTATCTGTATAACGCGCCAGTCTTCCTGCATGCAAAGCAACTCCTTATTGATGATGAAGTTGCGATAGTCGGTTCTAGTAATCTCGATATTCGTTCGTTCGAACTTGATTTAGAAGTGACCACTATTTTCTATGACACAACTATCGTGAAATCTCTCAGTGACATTGAGTTAAGGTACCTACAAAATGCAAAAAGAGTGACGATGACAAGTTGGGGCAAGCGCCCATTGCATATAAAACTACTTGAGCGCCTCGCGCGCCTTACGGCTGCATTTCAATAATGGTTCGGACAATTTTAGAAGTTCAGTCATTTTTAAATAACCTCCATAGTAGGAATAGCCTGCACGTGGGTAAAGATATGACCTTGCAGCGGATGTGGCCGCTTCTTCATAAAGTAGGTAATCCGCAAGATTCGCTAAAAGTAATCCATATCGCCGGAACGAGTGGTAAAACTTCAACTGCGTATTATGTTGCAAGATTATTGCAACAAACCGGATCATTTGTTGGTTTAACGGTATCGCCGCACATAGTCTCAGTTACTGAACGATTGCAATTGAATGGGCAACCTGTTTCTGATAAGCGTTTTATCGCATTATTTAATCAGTTCGTTGCATTAATAGGACAGGACGTTGATGCTACCTATTTTGAGTTTATGATCGTTTTTGTGCTTTGGTGTTTTAAAGAGTTGGGAGTTGATTATGCAGTTATTGAAACAGGGCTTGGAGGTATGTATGATGGAACAAATGTCTGTCAGCGTGACGATAAAGTAGCAGTGATAACTGACATTGGCTTTGATCATCAGCACATCTTAGGCGACACTATTGCGCTTATAGCTCAGCAAAAAGCTGGAATAATCCATCATGATAACGAGGTATTTATGTATCATCAATCACAAGCGAGTGATGTCATTGAGTATCATGCGCAGAATATGCATGCTCGGTTAAATTATGTCGATGAACAGACGACAGAAGAGAGCAGTAGCTTGCCCGTATTTCAACAACGAAACTGGCAGCTCGCTTATGCTACTACTATGTATATTATCAGCCGTGACCATCTGAACGACCTCAGCCCGAAGCAGTTGCAAGATACAAAGATTGCCGTTATTGGAAGAATGTTTGAAGTGCAAACTAGTGGACAGTTGTTTGTTATTGATGGGGCTCACAATCAACAAAAAATGAATGTACTTGTACGAAGTTTTAAAGAAAAATACGGGATACGCAAAATTCCAGTTGTACTTGCAATAAAACAAGACAAAGATTATGAACAAGTTATCAATGAACTTATTCCAATTATGTCTACAGCTATATGTAGTGAGTACAATGTGCAACAAGATATGCCAGTGCAGTCTGTTCGCTCAGAAGATATAGCTCAAAGAATAATATCTTGTGGTATTGAAGCACGAGTAACAGATGTTATTGAAGCCGCGATAAAAGAAGCCAAAAAAACAAATGAGCCCCTCATTTTGGTGACGGGCTCATTGTATATGATTGGTAGTGCGCTTCGTGCGCTAGATGCTAAACTTTGAGTTCGTGCTTTCTTTGCTTGTAAAGTTCTAAGAATGCACCGAGAACGACAAGGCTCACGACACCGCTGAATGCACCAGATATCACCTGGGTGATGACATAGTTTGTGTCAACGGTTGTTTTGTTTGCTTCATCTTTTAGATTTTCAGCAAAAGATTCAAAATCCTCTTCATCGTTATAGTTAAAAGTGATAGAACTAGAATCTATAGTTGTATCAGGTTTGAAGGGTGCAGAAATTATACCGCCGACAATACCAGATACAATACCGAGACCAAAGGCAAGGAGTACCATCAAGAAAATAGTGCCATAAATACCCTTACTTAGCCGTTGAGAAACTTTGAACCGTTCCATGAATTCCATCTCTTTTGGTTCGACAATTAAGAACTGTACGAATACATAGCGAAAAAGAGCAATAATAATGGCTGGAATCATGAGTAGCCCGAGGAGCGCTCCAAGTGGTCCAGTAAGTGCGATCACAAATCCAGCGATGCCAATGATACCAAATACGAACAGTCCGTAGAGGATTGCTCTTCCAATATAATTCATAGATTCTTTTAATATTTCTGCCGGAACA
>CAYNWE010000010.1:10404-15011 GCA_964400855.1 uncultured Candidatus Saccharibacteria bacterium | reverse complement strand
GCAACCCAGCTGGTATTTTATCTGTAAAATCCGTTCGAGTTAAAGTCTCAAGTACGTCATTTGAGTGGTTAAACTCTAAATAACTAGACAAGAATAGGTTTCTAAACACAGAAGCAAAGCTTTTTGGAGAAAGAACGGGATATATCCCATCAGTAGTTTTTGGCAAGTCCAATTTATTAAAAACTGCTTCGTGGGAACCTTCTGGGATAGAATCAAGTAAAAGATTTATTGCTGTATTATCTGACTCAACAAGCGCAATTTCTATTGCTTCACTTACTTTCACATCTGCATTTGCACCTCTTTTCCAAAGGCTCCCATATAAATTATTAATATGCTCAGGCTTAAGCTTCAAGTTAGTGTCAAGACTAATATCACCCACCTCAATGCTTTTATACACAGCCATAATCGCTGGAACTTTTGCTAAACTTCCGAGCTCTATCTCAAACTGATCATTGACACCAATTGATGAACCGGATGGTAGGTATTCAAAATATACACCCACAGGTAGTTTTTTCTCAGCATGTCGGGCTTTCATGACTTCCCTAAGTTGAGTAAAATTTATAATTAAATCATCACTTTCTTTTTCGAATAATCGCTTTGCTAAATAAGGATAGTTAATCGAGTTGCTGACAGGCGAACGATTAAATCCTCCTATTATCAACCCTAGTAAAAAAAATACAGCAACTAATATAACAGCCGGCTTTATTCTTATCGTTTCACTTGCAAGTTCTTTGATACTAGTTTTGTTCATTATTTGTTAGTATACCTTGCCAAGTAAATTCTTTTTTATCTAGTTGTTGTTGCGAAAGCTCTACACTAAATCCACTCTTTGTTACATTTACAACTCGCCATGAACCATCTATAAAATCATTTGGCGATAAGACAATTTTTGGAGCAATACTTAGTTCGCGATTAAATTTAACTTCCGCCACTAATTCACCAGGCGCTATTGCCACAGAACCAGAAGAATCACTGCTGAATACTACATCTTTGTCAAAGGTTACTATGTCACTGAACTTCACCCTAGATAATACGGTCATGATGCCATCAGTAAATTCGTATGGAAAATCAGCAAGCACATCATCTTCTATGTAGCCTTCTAACAGAGTGATACGGCTTGCAAGTGTTTCGATTTGGTTTTGCTGCAATTGGAAACCATTCAAAATAGTATCAACTGTTGTTTGATCAAATCCTAAACTTGAATAAGCGACACCAGCTAAACCTAGTCCTACCATTATCTCTTGATCGTCACTTGCTTCATCGTTGCCTTCAGTTACAACCTGAACACCCCCAAATACACTCGATAGGTCTAGCGTAACAGGTGACTGCCAAAAGCCATGCCTCACATAAATATAGCCACTTGCAGTCCCGTCACCATTATCAATTGCATCAGTGAGCAACTGACCTACGATATACCCAGATTTTGATGCTAACATTCCATAGCCCGGCATTTGATCACTCGCAGTAATCATGTCTCCGGCTTGCGGCAATCCATTTTGCGTACTAAGTTTTATCGGCACACGTCCGTTTAATGCAATGGGGAGCAGTTTCCCACTTCCATCTGCTTCACCAATTACTGAACCGGGCTTTGTACTCACAACCCCGATTTGTTTGCTGCTATACGGTGTAAATGATTTCAACACTTGGCTAACTCCTGTACCTGCAAGATCAACGATCATCCCCTCAGTTATACTATAATCATCAGAAAAGTAGGTCTCCGCATAATCAGCACCATCAACTCTATAAGCTCGTAACGTACTTCCTGCCGCTACATTGGTAGCAGTCGCGTTTGATGTGTTTTGAGCCCATCTAAAAACTGCATTACCAGTCGTGCCTGTCGTTGTAATACTACCGGAAACAGCACCGCCTTTCGTTCCCGTTGCAGTCGTTGGAACACTTAGCGCTGTATTACATGCTGTAGCACCACCATTTGCATTTCCAGCATGGGCGATATCAATAACTTGGTATACACAAGTTGATCCGGCAGGGCCATTCATCCCGACGCGGATATCAGGTGTTCCACTACCGCCAGTAGTGTACGTATAATTTACTTCGTAAATCCATGTCTGGTTCGCACCAACTGCAAATAAAAGTTCATTATCATCTTGAAGAGCTGTTGAACTCGCAATTGGCTCACTTACTGCCTTCCTGATCGTAAAGCTCGCTCGGTCTGAACCACATGCAAACTGACCGCTTGTGCTATCCCATAATAGTTTAGAACCTGAAGCGTCGCAATCTGTAAGTCCTGCCCCGGTAACACTTGCAAAATTAGCTGCTCCTGCAGCATTAATACTCCATTGTGCATCTGTTATGGCAACATTAGCATTTGAATCGCCTATCGTGACTGTGTCTGCACCTGTGCCAGTACCCACATTCACCGCGTTTGCATCTGTATCTGTCGCGATGTTGATTGTACCAGTTCCGTTGTCTACACCAATAGTTTGGTCAGAAAGAATGTTTCCAATTGCAACTGCGCCATTCTCCAAGATGCTAAACACCGTTGTTCCTGCAAATTGAATTGCAAAATCTCCAGTACCTGTGAGGTTAGTCGTCAAATTATTATTTCCAAGTGAAATTGTTGTAGAGGCGTCGAGTGAAAGTGTGTCAGAAAGCTCGGTGAAATTTAGACCGTCCGCTGTAATGCCTATATCATCTGCGTTCACAGAGATACCAGTGCCAGCCCCGATATTCAGCGTGACAGTCCCTCCAAGACTTACGGCACCTCCTGTTATTAGCCCATTTCCAGCAGCTACTGTTAATGAACTGTTTGCGAGATCCGCATTGGCAATGATACCATCAACAATTTCTGAAGAACTATCTACCGTCGCGCCGAGAACTGATGCCACCGTCAATGTATCGGTGGTGCTGTCTCCAGTAATGGTTACTCCTGCACCACTAGCGAAGTTCAACGTATCAGTGACTCCATCAGCAGCTGGGTCTGTGCCATTATCAGCGTTAATAGTAAGGAAGAGGTTTTGTGCATCAGTATCGGTGTCAACATCATTGCCACATGCCCACACATCTGTTGTCTCGTTCCATTTTAAAATTTGGTTATTTGCACACCCTTGTAGCAAAGCGACCCCGGAAGCGAGCACTTCAAGCCCGGAGCCAGAACTCGTTGTCGCAGACAACCCATCGGCGCTAGCGGCGACACGTACCGAAATGTCATCAGCATTAACGGTAATTCCGTTGCCAGCTCCAATGTTTAGAGTCGCTGTACCACCGAGCGATATCGCTCCACCACTAATGAGACCAGTACCGGCAGTGACCGTAACTGAACTGTTGGCGAGATCAGTGTTGCTCACCGTACCGTCAGTAATTTCGCTGGAATCAATTGAAGTGCCGAGTACTGAAGCTATAGTAAGTGTGTCTGTTGTACTATCGCCCGTTATGGTAACCCCGCTACCACTCACAAAGTTGAGCGTATCAGTCGCGCCGTCGGCAACCGGATCGGTGCCATTGTCTGCATTTATGGTTAAGAACAGACTCTGATTATCTGTGTTATCTAGGTAACTCGCAAGCGATACAGAGTTACCACCGCTTATGGATAACGTATCGGTCACTAGCGAAAGTGTCTGTGCATCAGTGTCGGTATCAGTATCTGCGGCACAGGCCCATACATCTGTTGTTTCATTCCATTTAAGGACTTGGTTATTACTACAACCTTGAAGAAGCGTCAAGCCGCTTCCAAGCACCTCTAGTCCTGAGCCACTTGAAGTAGTTGCAGATAGCGCGTCAGCTGAAGCTGCAACACGAACGGTAATGTCGTCAGCATTAACGGTGATGCCATTGCCTGCCCCAATGTTTAGTGTCGCCGTGCCACCGAGTGAGATTGCTCCACCGTTTGTAAGGCCAGTACCTGCAGTTACCGTAACAGCACTGTTAGCGAGGTCGGTGTTAGTTATCGAACCATCGACAATACTCGTGCTGTCGACGCTGGCGGTATCGATTGTACCATCAAACCCAATCACGAACTCGTTTACCGCACTCGCCTGTAGCTGCAACAAGTTTCCTGATACACCAGTTTTGTTCACAAAGATTGTGCTATTAGTCGTTGTGTCGGTTTGCACGCTAGCGCGTCCTATTTCTATAAAGACGTTACCAGCTACATCAGTTGCTGTTATGGTGCCGTCAACAATTTCGGCACTTGCTATATCAGTTCCTAGTGCACTGTTTAGAGTTACCGTCCCACCAAGACTAACCGCACCTCCACCAGTAAGACCCGTTCCTGCGGTAACAGTCAATGACGAATTAGCTAGATCGGCATTACTTACTGTCCCATCCACAATCTCACTACTATCAATGGTCGTCCCAAGCACTGCTGCTACGGTCAAAGTATCTGTTGTACTGTCTCCCGTTATAGTGACACCTGAACCGCTGACAAAGTTAAGGGTGTCGGTTGCATTGTCTGCAACTGGGTTAGTACCGTTATCTACATTAACTGTTAAGAATAAGGATTGAGCGTCAGTATCATCAAGATAGCCAGATAAATCAACCGAACCGCCTGCAACAAGTGTAAGAGTATTACCAATTAATGATATGTCCTGCGTGTCGGTGTCGTCTAAGTAGGCAGAGAGATCAACTGAGCCACCGGCCACTAAGGAAAG
>CAYNWE010000010.1:0-10304 GCA_964400855.1 uncultured Candidatus Saccharibacteria bacterium | reverse complement strand
CGTGTTGCCGACAAGGCTTAAGTCCTGGGTATCTGTGTCGGTGTCGTCGAGGTAGATAGACAAATCGACTGAGCCACCATCGACGAGGCTGAGGGTGTTCGTCACGAGACTTAAGTCTTGGGTATCTGTGTTATCTAAGTAAGCAGCGAGGGAGACGGTGGTACCGTCACCAGATAAGGTAAGGATGTTTGACGCGAGTGAGAGGTCTTGGATTTCGTTAGTGATGCTGCCGTCTACTTCGCTGGTTAGGTAGCCATTGTTGTTAGCGTAGGCATCAACTTGGGCTTCGGAGAGGACGGTGTCGTCTAAGTAGGCAGAGAGATCAACTGAGCCACCGGCCACTAAGGAAAGCGTGTTGCCGACAAGGCTTAAGTCCTGGGTATCTGTGTCGGTGTCGTCGAGGTAGGCACTCAAACTAACCGAGTTGCCATTGAGAATTGAAAGATTATTAGAAGCGAGGCTAATTGTTTGTGCGTCGGTATCCGTGTCAACATCTGCAGCACACGACCATGCGCTGCCATTCCATTTAGCAACTTGACTAGCGCTACATGAGAGCCCTGCAAGTGTGTCAGTATTGATAGATGCAAGTGAAATTGTGTTACCGCCAGAAATTGAAAGATTATTTCCTACCAAACTGACCGTCTGCGCGTCAGTATTAATTGGCGCCAAATTTATAGAGTTACCGCCAGAAATAGTAAGCGTACTACCAAGCAGGCTCACCGTTTGCGCGTCAGTGTTGTCAAGGTACGACGACAGGTCTATTGATGTGCCGTCGCCCGTTAAGCTCAAGGTGTTTGAGCTCAACGTCAAATCTTGCGCATCAGTATTGTCGAGTAAGCTCCCGAGATTGACCGTGTTTCCATCTTGAATCGTCAAAACAGCTGTACCGCCATTCCAGTTAAGGGTCTGGTCATCTGTGTCAACTGCTGCACTCGCACAAATCCATATACTTCCGTTCCACTGTGGCACCTGACCCGTCCCGCAGGCAAGGTCAGCGAGTATATCTGTGTTATCTAAAAATGCAGCGAGACTAACACTATTCCCGCCACTAATAGAAAGTACGGAGAGCCCGCTTACTGAGAGTGTTTGGTCATCTGTTGCCGGGTTACCGTCACGGCCGTTTAGGCCGTCAGCACCATCAACGCCGTTTTCCCCATTTTCGCCCTTTTCACCTTGTGGACCAATTGGACCCGGTGGGCCTTCTGGGCCCCGCTCACCAAAAATTGCTTTAACCGATTGCTTCTCAGTATTACTACCCGCAAAGTCTACCGCTGCGATTGTTGTCTCATCTTCGATACAATCAGGAGCCGCGTAACTGCTCGCACCGCCAAATATATTCTGCTTCTCAACAACAAGAGTTTTCGGACATTCCACAACAGGCAAAGACGAGTTATCTTGTTCGAGAGATTCGCATCGGACTGGTAAATTCTCTGTTCGGAAGCCATCCGGTCGTGCAGAAGCCTGACTACTACGACATAGTTGGTAATAAATTTTATCCTGCGAAACATCTTTTACGAGCTTATAGTCAACAACATAGAGTCCATCCTGCACATCGACGTCCGCATAATCCTGCACCTGCAAGAAATTCCCCGTAATTGCGTCATAAGTAACGATACGCATATCATAAAAACCGTCAACGACATTGTTTGCACCAAGTTCTGCATTCAGCTGACCTGCAATTTTTACATTCGTTTCCTGGTTTAAATAAAATGCAAAAACAGCCCCTGCAAGGACGATAAACGTACTTATAACTAAAATGAGATGCCGTTTAAATAGCAATGTGCGTCCTACTTTTCACCTTTATCTCTGTTAAGTATAAGCGTGAACAGATAAAAGCGCAAGCACTATTACTCATTAAAACAGCCGGGACTTTCTTGTTAAGTCTCGGCTGTAAATGACGTATTAGTCTAGTTTATTTTGCAAACTCGATAGCACGCGTCTCACGTATCACATTGACCTTGATTGTCCCCGGATATTGCATCGTGCTTTCAATTTTATTAGCGAGATCTCGCGCAAGCTTGATTGCACCAAGATCGTCGATGTTTACTGGCTTCACAAACACTCGAACTTCTCGTCCTGCGCTAATTGCGTACGCCTTTTCGACTCCCTCAAAACCGAGCGCAGTATTTTCAAGGTCTCGCATGCGCTCTGCGAAATTCTCTGCGCTGATATTTCGCGCACCAGGCCGCGACGCAGATATCGCGTCGACAACACGGATAATGATCGCTTCTGTACTTGTTGCTTCTACATCGTCATGGTGCTGTTCTGCGGCAAGCGCAACTTCTTCAGGCACACCATACTTTCGAGCCATCTCACCACTAATATGGTGATGCTTGCCTTCCATTTTGTGCGTCAACGCCTTGCCCATATCATGAATAAGCGCTGCGTACTTCGCAACCTTGACGTTAGCACCAAGTTGCTCTGCGAGAATGCCAGCCATATGTGCCATCTCGGTTGAATGCTTTAATACGTTTTGGCCATAACTTGTTCGGTACTTTAGCTCACCTATAAGTTGCAAAATTTCTTTAGGAATACCAACAATACCCACTTCGCGTGCAGCATCTTCACCAGCTCGAATGACATCTTTGTGCACTTCTTTTTGCGCTTTTTCGAGCACTTCTTCGATACGACCTGGATGAATTCTTCCATCCTTCATTAGCATTTCCATGACACGCTTCGCAACTTCACGACGTATCGGGTCAAAACTTGAAAGTACGACCATTCCTGGCGTATCATCAACCATCACATCGACACCTGTTGCTTTTTGTATAGCCTGAATGTTGCGGCCTTCTTTACCAATTATTCGACCCTTCATCTCATCGTCTGTAAGCTTAAGGGCAGTAATAGTTCGCTCAGCAGTGACTTCACTTGCCATACGCTCCATGGCTTGTACGATAAACGTGCCGGCGAGCTCTTCAGCGTTGTCTTTTGCTTCGTTTTGCAACTTATTAACAAGGCCTTTTAAGTCCTCTTTAATATCACGTTCAGTCATCGTCATCAACTTTTCTGCGGCGTCAGCTTTCGTAAGCTTTGCGATCTTTTCCAGCTTCTCTTGCTGCTTGCCACGAATGTCACGAATCTCATTCTTGAGTTCCTCGACTTCACTTTCAGCGACGCGCAATTTTTCCGCACGCTTATCGAGTTCATCGAGTTTTTTGTCTAAACTTGTTTCTCGATCAAGGAGGCGCTTTTCTACTTCTTTAATCTCACCACGTCGCTTCTGGTCTTCTTTCCTAGTTTCGTCAGCAAGTTTAATCGCCTCTTCTTTTGCTTCAGTTACAAGTTTTGCGGCCTCTTTCTTCGCTTTATCAAGCTCTTTTTTTGCTTCTTGTTCTGCGCTCCCAAGTTTTTTCTTGGTAGTATATGTGCTTGCTCCATAGCCAGCACCGAGCGCAACTATTGCAGCAACTATCACTTCTGGACCCATTTGGATCCCCCTTTCTGTTTGTATCGAGCTGTTCAATTTTGCCGTTTGTAGTACAAACACATCACTATCACTTCATTAGCGTTATGACTACAACTATTTTTGAACAATAAATCGAAAAAATAATAAATTGGTTATCAACTGTTTGCTCTCACACATTTAAGACCAAACTCTTTGTATGATACGTGAGCACAGCACTGCCGCGCAAGTTATTAACGTAAAATCTTCGCGTAAACCACATAACGCTCTTCATAGTGGTCTTTTTCTTTGTTGTAACGGCCTGAGCAGGTCATCAATTTCAAATCATGCTCGCCAGGGACCTCGCTTGCAAGGATACTTGACATGTTCACTTGCTCAAGCGGGATACTTTCTCCTCGGACCACTTCATAGGTCAATTTCTCTCCACTGCCTTTTTCGATTTCAAACCGCATACCTGGCTTCATCTGATTAATTTTTTTGAACACCCCCGGCGCACTCCATCCAGAAACGTGACCGAGTAACAACGATGACCCATTTGCATTGCCCGGCTTGGCACTTTGGTTAAACCAGCTCGCATCATTTACATTAGCAGGGGCATCAACAGCACCATTCTTATCAATCCCCGTATGCTTTATGCGAGCAAATACGTTTAGCTCAGGTATACGAATATAACGAGGAAGTTCAGGATTCACTTTGTATGCTGAGATGGCAGACTGAGACACCTCTGCTTCTGCGGGCTCAGAACCGGTGCCTTCAATAACACCATACTCATCTGGCTTCTGCGTCTGTTCACCAAGCACTTGCAACTGTTCTTTTGCCTCATTATTTACAAAAAACGTTTGCGCGCTTGCAATACTTGCAAAAATAAACACAGCGACACCAACTCCGTAAAACAGTCGTTGGAACAACGTAGTTTGACGGACCGGAGTCGTAAGTGGCATCACAGAAAATTGCTCTGCAAGTAAATCATCGTGACTCGCAACAGCGTGAGAAACCGCGCTTAACAATACCCGTTCTGTTGGAAACTCGTGACTTTTTTGAACTATGGCCTGATTCTTAAACACGCTCTCGGATGTTGGGTTGACTGCAGAGATACGACTTGTTTGAACAGGCTGTGGAGCTACCCTTTGCTGAACCGGCTTCGGCATTGCGGCCAGAGGAGCCTTAGGGCGATTCGAATGAGCAGGGGGTGAATACGTATCGTATTTTCGTACCCTATCCGCGAGAATCGATGCATTCAGCATTGGTCGTGCGCTGTTCATTTGTTATTTTCTATTAACTTTCTTTTTTATTACTGACACCCACCTCTATTTTTGCGCCCGAGGTGGGTGTCTAAACTTTCATTTTTAAGAGTTTTCTATGTATCTAGAGTTTATCGTCGAACCTTTTTCATATCATAGATTCGATATCCAGCAACCGCACCTGCTACTGAGATAGCAGCGATAAGTGTTACCATTGGGCTCGAAATTAATGAACCAACACCTGTATCAGGAGCGCTTGGTGTCCCTGTTACAAGCAAGACAACATCGTTTCCGTCACCTGCATCGTAGTTAATCTGGTAGGTATAGCCACCTAACGTGAACTTGTCACCATCTGCAAGACCTTTGAACGTCCCTTGCACAGCGTCATTACTATCGTTCAATATAATACTGAAAGTGTCGTTCTTGGCAGGTGCAAAGCTGTTAACCAAAGAAACGTTAAGCGTCGTATTTGAACCAAGGTTCACCGTACCAGTTGCAACCATATTGTCGTATTCACAAGCTGCAATTGACTTACCACCAAGCTCTACATCATAGCTACCACCGGTGTATGCGAGGTCGCTTGCGTTCAAACAACCAGGGCTGTTACCAGGTGCAATCGAACCGCTCGTCATTGTCACATCGCCAACAGAGCCAGAACCCTTGAGCGTACCACCGCTCACGACTACATTCGCAGCACCGAACGTTTTGTCTACAGTGAACTCACCAGCACTGACATCGATCGAGCCAGCATAGCCTGTTCCAGGTGTTGCCATAAGCTTCACTTTACCCGTACCTGACTTCACAATTTTTCCTGTACCAGTAATTTCACCAAGAAGTGTAATTGTCCCGCCACTTGCATCAAGTGTGAGATCATTTGTTCCAAGCGCAATTGTTTTACCTTCACCACCAACACTGAGCGAGTTGCTACCGGACGTTTTGAAGGTTGCAGCCGCACCAAGCGTCACGCCTACTCCGACACTATGATCACCACCACTTCCAGTCATAATCGCGTCGATTCCACTTGTGATAGTTAAATTATTTCCCGAAATAGTAAAGCTTTTAGAACTTGTCCCCGACACTTCACCATTAAACACAACCTTAGCAAGCGACAAGCTCGTAAAATCATTAGTAATTGTTTGATACGTTGCTGTAGCCGGAAATTCTACTGTATCTCCGTTTACTGGACCAAAACCACTTACCCAACTTAAGTCAGCGCTCATTTTACCTCTGTCTGCAGGAGTAAGGTAGTCTGCATCGCTTCTAGACACGAATGTTTGTGTTGCTGCACTTACAGGCATCACCATCGCGAGTGGAGACAAGACTCCAAGTACCGCTGCGCTTATAGCTGATTTTATTTGATTTTTTCTCATTTTATTTCTCCTTAGTTTCTTTTGATTTTATAGTTCTTTATTTTGCTTGTAATTCACTGATCAGATTTAGCGACAGGGAAGTCTTTAACTTTATTTTTAAATCTCTCATTTTTGCGCCCTACTTTTCTACTGCACAAAATCCAGCGTCTACGCTGTTATTTTTGTTTGACAGTTTTCGTGTTTTTAAATACTACAAACTGTAGTGTATTTATACCTGTTATGCTTGTCAACTAGTTTTTTATATTTGTTGTCTAAAATACTACTTTTTCGGTTGCGTGATATGTGCATCCTGGCCATAGAATGGCGCAACTGGCTTAAATAACTCCGCAGCACTCTTTGCACAAGTACTAAGCCAATCGTCTCCTGTTGCCGCCACAACTGGTATACCAAATCCGTAGGCAAGTGCGTTCGCAACACTAAAGCCTATCCGCAAACCAGTAAAAGATCCTGGGCCTTCATATATTGCAATACGATCAACGTCAGTTAGCCCGCAGCTTTCTTCAACAAGGAGCTCTCGTATTCGTATATGCAATGTGTCAGATAATTCCCTATGTGCTTCCCACTTTTTGTGCGCGAGTATTTTCCCATCTCTGCATAGATATAGCTCAGCTATAGGGTTGTCAGTTCTTAGTGCAAGCATCAACATATAAAAGCTTTCATTTCTTTGCTTTCAAACAAGTAGGTATACGAGCTGGGCGTGTCAACACTCAAAAGTCGCGAATGTTCATCTTCACGAACCCGAGATATTTTAATATGTACAACGCTGTTCCTGTCTAAGCTCTCAAGCACGATACCGGGCCACTCAATAATACAAACGTTCGCCTTGTCAGCCGTCACTTCCTGTAACTCTTGCGTTAAAATCCCCGGTTCCGCTAACCGATAAAAGTCGTAGTGATGAATCTGAAATTTTGACGCATCATACACATTTGACAGCGTAAATGTTGGACTAGAAACGACTGCATCAGATCCCGCAGAAACAACAATCGCACGAGTCAAAAATGTTTTGCCACCCCCCAGGTCGCTATCGAGTACCAGAACTTCTCCACCACGAAGCTGACTCCCAATTGCGTGCCCTATTTTTTGCGTGTCCTCTTCAGACGCGCTTTTAAGTTGCATAATCATTAGATATATTTTATCAGTTTTTATGAATATATGTTTCTTTAGAAATTGCTATACTACTCATTGTATTTATGCTGCAACTTTCTGGTATTTACTACGACCGCAAAATTCTTTCTCTTCGCACTGGAGGGCCAGTGGGACATGCGCTCAATCCAGTAATCAACCCGAACAACCTCAAGATAGAAGGGTGGTATGCGACCGCGGTCCACGAGCGTGAAAGTTATATATTGCCTGTCGGTGAAGTCCGAGACATTATTGCAAAAGGTATCGTGGTCGATGACCATACATCTTTGACACTAGTAGAAGACATGATACGACTTAAAAACGTCATACAGCTCGGTTTTGAAATAATTGGCAAGACGGTCAAGTATGAAAATAAGCGCACGATTGGCAAAGTAGAAGACTATGCGGTAGATGACCAGTCACTGTATATCCAAAAACTGTATGTGAACCAAAGTCTACTACGCAACTTCAGCTCGCAGCAACTCGTGATAGACCGATCACAAATAGTTGAGATAAACGACCGAACAGTTATTGTACGTGACACAAGAAGTCGTGTGAGCTCTGGCAATAGAGCACAGCAGCCAGCTTAAGTTAACAATTCTTCAGCGCCCTGACTATCTAAAGCTTGCTTAACATCTGCGTAAGAAAAACCTTTACTAATCAAATAACGAGTAAGCTTGTCCCTGTCGGAATACCGAGGCCTGTTACTTAACTTGTTTACTAAAGTCTGTAGTGCCCGCCCGTCTGACGTTTCTAGTTCAGTAACTATATTTTGTATAGTGACAGGGGAGACTCCTTTGCTGCTTAGCTCCACCTTAATTGCACGCGTACTTTTATTTTTTCGCATACGTCCCTCAGCAAACCAGCGTGCGAATGACTCATCGTTGATATAGTTCTTGTCCATGAACTCTTGGACGACTGCTTCTATCTGCTCCTTACCTGCTTTTTTTCTGTACAAATATTGTCGAAGTTCATAGGTAGAATGTGGCCTACCCATCACCCACTCAAGCGCTCGAGCACGTAACTTTCCTTCACCTGATAGCCTTTTTAACTCATCAATTCGTTGGCTATCCAGCTCGTCCCCTTTTTTCAGCTTTTCGGTCAAAAGCTGGTCTAAAGTTAATGAAAAACTATATTTGTCATCAACAAAAATCGACACTCTATCAGGATTTTTTACTTGTGCTTTCAGCTGTGTAATTTTCATTCTATGTGTTTTGAACAGACGCCAGCGATATCCAGCCAAATGCTTTAGACATTTCCGAAATCTCTACGCTTGCATCAATTTTAAGTCTCTCTGCTATTTCTGCATCTGGGAGGTCACGCATTGTGGCAAAAACTAACCCAATTATTTCAGCGGGGTTCGCTGGTCTCGTTAAGAGAGTTGATCTATCCTTATCTTTGACTACTGCCTCAGTATGGAAGAACCTTCCGCTGAAACCATAGGTTTCATAATGATCCTCTACTGACCATTCGGACAACGTCCTATAGCCAACAATTGGCAGCGCTTTATTACGCGACAACGACCAAGCGGCGCCGCCATAAGTATCTTCGGTAACTGTTTGAGCATTTGGAAAGAATGTATTTAAGTAAACTTCTGGATTGGATATTTCAGGTATCTGACCTGCCATTTTACGCCTCTTCTACGCTCGCACGGACTTTTTCGGCTATTTCAGCGAGTACGTCTGGGTGTTCTTTGAGGTATTGTTTTGCAGCTTCACGACCCTGGGCGACATTACTGCCACCATACGCAAACCACGCGCCAGCTTTTTCAACGATTCCCTTTTCTGTAGCAAGGTCTAGTACGTCGCCTTCAGTGCTAATGCCTTGGTTATACATGATGTCAAACTCAGCCTGTCTGAAAGGCGGTGCAATTTTATTTTTGACTACCTTCACTTTCACCCGGTTACCTATGACTTCTTCACCTACTTTAATCTGGCTTGCACGACGAATGTCCATACGAACACTCGCGTAAAACTTCAACGCGTTACCACCAGTAGTTGTTTCTGGGTTGCCAAACATGACACCTATCTTCATACGAAGTTGGTTAATAAATATGACCGTACACTTGCTTCGGCTGATGATACTCGTAAGCTTTCTGAGTGCCTGACTCATAAGTCTTGCCTGCAAGCCCATATGTGAGTCACCCATATCGCCTTCGATTTCTGCTTGCGGGACTAATGCTGCAACAGAGTCAATAACCACAATGTCGACCGCGTTACTTCGTACGAGTGTTTCAACAATTTCAAGTGCCTGTTCACCACTGTCTGGCTGCGACACAAGCAGCGTCTCTATGTTGACACCGAGTCGTTTTGCATAAGCAGGGTCAAGTGCATGTTCTGCATCGATAAACGCCGCGACGCCGCCGCTTTTTTGCACTTCCGCAACCGCGTGCAGGGTAAGCGTCGTTTTACCGCTCGACTCTGGTCCATAAATCTCAATAATTCTTCCCTTTGGTATGCCACCGCCAAGTGCAAGATCGAGACTCAAGCTTCCTGTAGGAATACATTCAACGTCAATTCTATTCTCACCTTCAAGGTGCATAATTGACCCTTTACCAAACTGTTTCTCAATTTGGTCCATCGCAAGTGACAACGCCTTCTTCTTACCTTCATCATCTTTTCCGCGTTCACCCATTGTTTTTGCTGTTTTATCTTTTGCCACAGAGCTACCCTCCTGTTTAGTACTTTATCTACTGTCTAGTATAGCGCGTGTATCAAGACTTGTATATTTACTTGTTAAGCTTGTGTCCTGGGATTACTTGCCCCAGCAGCCTAACTGCCAACTCTAAATAGGTCCTGGCACTATAGCCATAACCGTGATACGATAATGCAAGATAAACAGGGTGGCACTGCCAAAAAACACATGAGAATTGCCGAAACAACGGTCTTAGACATCCTCCACAAGAGCGATGCCTTTAGTGAAGATAAAATTGTCGCGCTTCAAGAACAGGCAAAAACCGAAAACACCGAGCTCTATGAACTCGTAGTGAAGCAAAATGTGCTTAGCGACTCAGAGCTCACGAAAGCCTATGCGGAAGAAATAGGTGTTCCCTATGCCGAAATAAACGCCAAAGAGCTCAACAAAGAGATTTTGAAACAACTTCCAGAGCATATCGCAAAGCTCTACAACATGGTGGTATTTGCCGGTGACATTGACGCCAAAGATGAA
>CAYNWE010000009.1:0-16031 GCA_964400855.1 uncultured Candidatus Saccharibacteria bacterium | reverse complement strand
AAGGAGTTTACAATGGCTGAAGTAGCTAAAAAAGATCAGAAACAACGTATTCGTATCCGATTGAAGGCTTACGATCACAAAATAATTGACCAGTCTGCAAAACAGATTGTTGATACTGCATTGCGTACAGGCGCTAAGATTGCAGGGCCAATCCCACTTCCTACTCGCAAGACAACGTTTACTGTTGTAAAGAGCCCACACGTTTACAAAAAAGGTCGTGAACAGTTTGAAATGCGCGTACACAAGCGTCTTATTGACGTGCTTGAGCCAACACCAAAGACTATTGATTCATTAATGAATCTTTCTTTGCCTGCTGGTTGCGACGCAGAAATCAAGATGTAAATCTCATGAATGCTGAAATAGATCCAAACTCTGTAAGATGGTATGATGCGAGTAGTTTCGAGGAAGATGCTTTTACTGCCGCTGGATATTTTTTCCCACCTCTCGGAGAGGCTGTTGTTGCAGAGCTTATTAAGCACGTTCCTGATGCTCAACACCAAATCGCCGAAAACGCCGGGTATGCAGATCATTTCAGGCTATCTTCAGCAGCGTTACCAATGATGCTTGACCGAGCTGCGACATTACTTCGACGTGAGAGCAGGTATCTAGTAAAATAATGCTTTCGCTTTTGCCCCTATGAGCTAGGAGTGTTATACTCAAGTAAATGAGCAAAAAAAATAAAAAAACTCTTAAAAAACCTATACAAGAGCCAGATTCAAGTTATTTCTTGAAGCTGGTTCTTTTTATGATTCTTGGCGCTCAGTGGGTGCGCATAGAGTCACTTCCGGAGTGGAGTGTCCCACTGCCGATAGGGCTTTTGATAGGTCTCTGGTTTGCGTCGCACGATCATTTTCAGATTGACCGTAAAATAGAGTATGCGCTTTTACTTGTGTCTACATTTGTATCGTTCTGGCTGCCTTTAGGCCTCATACTATCGTTGTAGCACGTGAAGTTCTAAAAATGATTAAAGTTGATGTAGAATCGTCTACGTATTGACACTTTATAACACTTTGTGATAAGATAACGGGAATCGCTAAGACTTGGTGAATCAGTAAGTCCACTATACGGAAACTGCTGGGCACCAAGAATTTTTATGTCTAAAACAGATGTAAACCCGCGACTGTACGATTTATAAAACAATCAAGAAAGGTGTAGGAAACTACATAGCACTATGAAAGCACTCATCACGAGAAAAATCGGCATGACGAGTACCATCGCAGAAGACGGTACTGTTCAAGCTGTGACATTGCTTTCCGCTAGTCCTTGCGTGATCACGCAAGTCAAAACCGATGAAACTGATGGCTATCAGTCACTCCAAATTGGTTTTGAAGAGACAAAGCGGGTAAATAAGCCACAAGAAAATCATTTTAAAAACGCAGGTGTCATGCCAAAAGTCGTACGCGAATTCCGTACTGAAGACATAGAACTATCTGAAGACCTCAAAGTAGGCAGCACGCTTACCGCAGAGGTTTTTTCAGTTGGTGACATGGTGACAGTGACTGGCACAAGCAAAGGTAAAGGTTACGCAGGAACAATCAAGCGTCACAACTTTAAGCGCCAGAGAAAAACTCATGGTGGTAAGGGTAACACTCGTAAGGTAGGTTCTATCGGTTCAATGTACCCACAGCATATTTTCAAAGGTAAGCGTATGGCTGGCCGTATGGGGAGTGACCGTGTCACCGTAAAGGGTCTGAAGATTGCTATTGTTGATGCAGAACGCGGAATCTTGGCAGTAACCGGAGCCGTCCCTGGTCCTAAGCAGAGCATAGTGCTTGTGAAAGGAGCGAAGTAATGAGTACCCCTACTTTCACTAAAACAGGCGCGAAGGCTACAACAGCTGCGAAGCTTGACGCGTCAATCTTTTCTATCGACGTTAAAAACCACGACTTGCTTAAACAAGCATATATCGCTCATCTTGCTAACGGTCGTGAAAACCTCGCTAAGACACTTCGCCGTGGTGAAGTGAGCGGTGGTGGTAAGAAGCCTTGGAAGCAAAAAGGAACAGGACGAGCTCGTTTCGGTTCTATCCGTGTGCCAATCTGGCGTGGTGGTGGTATCGTTTTTGGTCCATTGGGCAATGAGAATTATTCTAAGAAGCTCCCTACAAGTGCAAAACGCACCGCAATCCGACAAGCATTGAGCTTGAAGAACCAAGCCGCAAAAGTATTTGTTGTTGAAGCTTTTGAACCAAAAGACAACAAAACAGCCGCTGCAAAAGAACTACTTGCGAAGTTAGGTGCAACACGTTCAGTATTGATTGTTGTTGACAACAAAACTCCAGAGCTCGAGCGATCAGTCCGAAACATCCAGGGTGTGAAGATTTCACATGCGATGTACCTAAACGTACGTGATGTTGTCGATGCTGACGCAGTAATATTTACTGAAAAAGCTTTAGAGATTGCAACTGAATGGTTGAAGAAGGAGGCAAAATAATGAGTATTGTATTGAAGCCTCGTGTCAGTGAAAAGAGCTATGCACAGTCAAATGCACGAGTATTCGTGTTCGATATCGATAGCGATTTGAACAAGCACCAGATTGCTGACGCTGTCGCAACCACCTACGGTGTGACCGTTACTGCTGTACGAGTAGTTGTGCAAAAAGGTAAAGCAAAGCGCTATTACCGAAACCGTCGTTTTGAAAACGGCGTAAGAAGTGACTTAAAAAAAGCTTACGTTACCTTGAAAGAAGGCGACTCTATCCCTATTTTTGCAGCTGTCGAACAGCCTGAAATTGTTGAAGAAACTGATAAGAAGGCTAAAAAAGCTAAGAAGAAAGAGGAGAAATAAGTCATGGCTATAAAGACTTACAATCCGACAACTCCTGGTCGCCGTGGCATGACAAGTCGAGATTTCTCTGAAATCACGACCAAAGCCGGTCCAGTACGTTCACTAATCTCTATCAAGAAGATTACGGCTGGACGTAACAACCAAGGGCGAATAACCACTCGTCATAAGGGTTCAGGTGTAAAGCGTTTCATCCGAAACGTGAACTTCAACCTTGCTCCTGGTACAAAGGCTGTTGTCGAAGCGATTGAATACGACCCAGGTCGTAGTGCTAACATTGCACGAATCAAAGATCAGAACAACACGTATCATTATATTGTTGCTGCACAAGGTTTGCAGGTTGGTGCAAATGTAGAATCAGGCGCTGATGCTCCTATTAGTGTGAGTAACCGTTTGCCGCTACGAAACATTCCAGCTGGTAGCACTATTTATTCTATCGAGTTAACACCTGGTAAGGGTGCTCAGCTTGTTCGAAGCGCAGGTAACAGTGCACAGCTCGTTGCGAAAGAAGACAAATACTGCCAAGTCCGTCTTCCAAGTGGCGAAGTTCGTATGGTTTTGAGTGATGCTATGGCGATGATTGGTGGTGTCGGTAACGTACAGCACCAAAACGTCAAGTATGGTAAAGCAGGACGCAAGCGTAAGATGGGTATTCGTCCATCTGTACGTGGTGTCGTTATGAATGCTGTTGATCACCCACACGGTGGTGGTGACGGTGGTCGTCACGGTGTCGGTGGATCTGTTAATCACGGTGCTGCTCCTCGTACTCCATGGGGTCAAAAGACGCTTGGGTACAAGACACGCCGTCGCAAGACAACAACTAAATTTATCGTGCGCAGTCGCCACGAAGCAAAGAGAAAGTAAGGGGAGCCAGGATGAGTCGATCACTGAAAAAAGGTCCATTTATCGATCCGAAGCTTGCTCGCAAAGTAGGCGCGCTTGAAAAAGAAGACCGAACAATTATTAAGACTTGGGCTCGCGCAAGTAGTATTCCACCAGAATTTGTTGGACGTACTATTGCCGTGCACAATGGTCGTGTACATGTTCCTGTGTTTGTGACAGAAAATATGGTTGGCCATAAACTCGGTGAGTTTAGCCCGACACGTAAATTCCGTAAGCACGGTGGAAAGATGGCGAAATAATCATGAGTATTGAAGTAAAAGCTATCGCGAAAGGCGTTCGTCAAAGCCCACGTAAGGTGTCTGAAGTTGCAGCACTTGCGCGTGGTCGCACCGTCTCAGACGCGTTGACTATCTTGTCACACGCACCACGTCGTGCAGCGCAGCCTGTCTATAAGGCAATTGCGAGCGCAGCCGCTAACGCTGAAAATAACCACAATTTGAAGCCAGATACATTGAAGATTGTTCAGATAAATGTGACAGCAGGTCCACGTATCAAGCGTTTCCGTCCTGCAGCACACGGTCGTGCGTTACCGTTCCAACGCAAAAGTAGCCATATTCTTGTAGTAGTCACTGGAGAGATGAGACAAAAGAAAACAGCAGCAAAACCTGCTGAGAAGGAGAGCAAATAATGGGTCAAAAAGTAAACCCTATTAGTATGCGCCTTCAAGTCAATAAGAAATGGCGAAGCAAGTGGTTCGCTGGCAAAAACGATTTTGCAAAGTTTCTTACCGATGATTTGGCAGTGCGCAGACTGATAAGTAAAAAACTTGGGTCACGCGCAAGCATCAACCAAGTTGATATCGAGCGTTCACCAAACCTCGTTACTGTGACGATACAGACAGCAAAAGCTGGTGTGGTTATCGGACGTGGTGGTGTTGGTGTGAACGAACTTAAAGCAGAAATCCAAAAGATTTATGGCGGTGAAGTACGTGTCAACATTGAGGAAATTAAAAAGCCTGAAATGTATGCGAAACTTGTTGCTGAAAACATTGCTAACCAACTTGAACGACGTATTGCTTTCAGACGAGCAACAAAGTCAGCAGCAGCTGCTACGATGCGAGCTGGAGCAAAAGGGATTCGTATACAAGTAGCAGGACGATTGAACGGTGCAGAAATGAGCCGAACTGAAAAAACAGTTGAAGGCACTGTCCCTCTACATACAATCCGTGCAGACATCGACTTTGCACATGTAGGTGCACAAACACCTGCAGGTATTATCGGTGTTAAGGTATGGATCCACAAAGGGGAGGCACTTTAAATGTTAGTACCAAACCGAACAAAGTTCCGTAAAGTCCGAAAAGGCCGAAACGAAGGCGTTGCAACAAGCAATAACTTTATCGCTCACGGACAATACGGCTTACAGACACTAGAGAACGAACGTATTACAAGTCGTCAGATTGAGGCAGCTCGACAGGCGATGACACGTTATACAAAACGTGGTGGACAGATTTGGATCAAGATTTTCCCACATACACCAGTGACGAAGAAGCCACAGGACGTAAAAATGGGTGGTGGTAAAGGTGCTCCTGAGTACTTTGCCGCTAAAGTGAAGGCTGGACATGTATTGTTCGAAATGGGTGGTATCCCTGAAGAACAAGCGCGTGAAGCGATGCGGTTAGCTGCACATAAACTTCCGGTAAAAACACGATTTATCGTACGGGAAGGGATGTAGTCATGAGCGTAAAAATGGAAGATATTCGAAAAATGAAAGCAGAAGAACTTGTGAGCACAAGCTCTCAACTGCGAGACGAGATAGCAGAAATGAAGCGTCGTGTGCATATGGGCGAAGTAACGAACCCACGTGTACTACGAACAAAACGTCGTGAACTCGCACGAGTACTTACCGTACTTGGCGAACACCTAAGTAAGGAGAAGGCATAATATGGCACGATCGATTATAGGAACTGTTGTTTCCGACAAAGCCGATAAGACTATCGTGCTGTCTGTCACCGAACGACATACCCACCCAATTTATAAAAAGCAGTACAGTCGTACCGTTAAATACATCGCACACGATGAAAAGAACGAAGCGCGTATTGGTGATAAGGTAGAAGTTGTAGAAACTCGACCTATCTCAGCTCGAAAGAGAATGAAGCTTGTGAAGATCATTGAGACAGCAGCAATTGCAGCTGATCAAACGGTTGAAGCTGTGACAGCTGAAGTTGTTGAGGAGGACAAGTAATGATTCAACAAGAAACACGACTTGTCGTATGCGATAACAGCGGTGCAAAAGAAATCGCTTGTATTAAAGTGCTTGGTGGCTCAAAGCGACGTTACGCTCGCGTTGGTGACATTATCACTGCAAGCGTAAAATCAGCAAGCCCAAACGGAACAGTAAAGAAAAAAGCGGTCGTGAAGGCAGTTGTCGTGCGAACTCAGAACATGATTCGCCGAAAAGATGGTTCAACTATCAAGTTTGACGATAACGCTGCGGTAATTATCGGTGACGATAAAAACCCACGTGCAACACGTATCTTCGGGCCAGTACCACGCGAATTGCGTGACATGGGCTATGCAAAGATCGTTAGCTTAGCACCGGAGGTATTGTAATGAAAGCTGCTAAACCTGTATTTAAAATCCGCCTAAAGAAAGGTGACACCGTCGTCATTCTTGCTGGCAAAGAAAAAGGTAAGACTGGTAAAGTGGTCGCAACGCATCCATCTATCAACAAGATTACTGTTGAGAACATCAATGTCGTGAAGCGACACGTGAAGCCGACTCAAGCGAAGCCACAAGGTGGCATTATTGAGAAGACAAAGCCAGTTCCTGCAAGTAACGTGGCTATTTTAGAGCCAACAACCAAGAAGCCAAGTAAAATTGGCTACACATTCGACAAAGAAGGTAACAAAGTTCGTATTTATAAGCGAACTGGAAAGGAGATCAAGTAATGGCTGCCGTAAAATCAACAAACGTTCCTGCACGACTTAAAACCCAATATCTTGAAAAACTCCGTACTGAATTAGTCGCAGAGCTTGGATTAAAGTCAGTAAGTGAAGCACCAAAACTCACGAAGATTGTCGTCAACGTCGGTCTTGGTAAAGCAAAAGATGAGAAGAAATTGCTCGAAATTGCGAACAACACATTGTCAAAGATTACTGGTCAGAAACCTATTGAGCGAGCTTCACGAATGTCAATCGCGACGTTCAAGCTACGTGAAGGAAGTAAGATTGGGACAATGGTGACGCTTCGCGGTGACAGAATGTATGAATTCACTGACCGTGTCATTAACATCGTTTTGCCACGTTTGCGTGACTTCCATGGTGTATCGAATAAGTCATTTGACGCACAAGGCAACTATAGCCTTGGGTTTCACGATCAAACAGTATTTCCTGAGTTAACATTTGAAGAAACTGCAACACCACACGGTTTGCAAATTAACTTTGTTATCGAAGCTAAAGAAAAAGCACATGCTCAGGCATTGCTTGCTAAGTTCGGAATGCCGTTCATGAAAGAAGGTAAATAACATGGCGAAGAAATCTATTATCGCTCGCGATTTAAAGCGACAGAAAATGATTAAACAATACGCTGAAAAGCGCGCTGAGCTGAAAGCAGCTGGCGACATGGAAGGCCTTGCGAAGTTGCCACGCAACAGCAGCCCGTCACGTTACAAAAATCGATGTTCCGAAACTGGTCGACCTCGGGCATATATGCGTCGTTTTGGATTGAGTCGTATCTCATTCCGTGAACACGCAAATAAAGGCGAAATCCCTGGCATCACGAAAGCTAGTTGGTAAGGAGTAGATATGGTAAGTACAGACCCAATAGCAGATATGCTAACAAGAATCAGAAATGCACTTGCAGTTCGAGCTGAACAAGTTCGAATGCCGCACAGCAAAATCAAGCAATCACTTGCTGATATTCTCGTCGAGAACAAGTACATCGTCAGCAGCACTGTTGAAGGCGAAGGAATTGAAAAATCACTTGTCTTGAACATCGCAGGTGCTGAGATGCAGTCACCGATTACTGAAATCAAACGAGTCAGCAAGCCTGGTCGTCGAGTATATGCAAAAGTGAAAGACATCCCTACCGTTAAGCAGGGCCGTGGTCTCGTTATCGTGTCAACTTCAAAAGGAGTGATGACCGGTGCAGACGCACGTGCGCAGCAACTCGGTGGTGAAGTTTTGTGCCAGATTTATTAATAGGAAATTAAAGGAAAAATATAATGAGTCGAATAGGAAAACTACCCATCTCGATACCGAGCGGTGTGACAATCACTGTCGATGACGCTTTTGTGGTCGTTAAAGGCCCTAAAGGCGAGCTGAAGCAGTTCATGATGCCTGGTATTACCGTTGCAGTTGAAGACAATACTGTCTTGGTTAACAGAATCAATGACGAACGCGGACCAAAAGCGAAACACGGTTTAATGCGAACCCTTATCGCTAACATGGTTGAAGGTGTGACGAACGGCTTCTCGAAGAAGCTTGAAATTAATGGTGTTGGGTTCCGTGTCGCGTTAGCTGGCACGACCCTTAAAATGAGCCTTGGATTCTCTCACGAAGTGATTTATACGCTTCCTGAAGGTATTCAAGCAGTTGTCGAACAGAATACAATTACGATTTCGGGAATTAGTAAGCAGCTTGTCGGACAAGTTGCAGCTGAAATTCGTTCATTGAAGAAGCCTGAACCATATAAAGGTAAGGGTATTAAGTATGCTGATGAGCGCATTTTGCGTAAGAGCGGAAAGTCAGGTAAGGAGTAGGATATGAGTGATAAAGCGAAAAAAATTCGGAATCAAGCATCTCGACTTACTAGAACTCGAGCTAAATTGAACGGCACAACAGAGCGCCCACGTTTAAGCATACACATTAGTAACATGCATGTCAGTGCGCAGATTATCGATGATGAGACACACACGACAATTGCTGCTGCAACAACTGTTGGTGCAAAAGTAACGGGTACGATGGTTGAAAAAGCTGCAGTAGTTGGCGAAACTATCGCAAAAGCCGCAGCGAAGAAGAAAGTGACAAAAGTCGTCCTTGATCGTGGAAGCAAACAATATCATGGCAGAGTGAAAGCGCTAGCTGATGCTGCTCGTAAGAATGGTCTGGAGTTTTAATCATGGGTAGAGAACCAAGAATGCCACGAGAAGAAAAGCAGTTTGACGAAAGAGTTGTCGCTGTTGATCGTGTTGCACGTGTAGTAAAAGGTGGACGTCGTTTCCGTTTCCGAGCTCTTGTTGTGATCGGTGATGGCAAAGGTAAAGTTGGTGTTGGTACTGCAAAAGGTGCTGACGTGACCGCAGCAGTTGCAAAAGCAACTGATGTTGCTAAGAAGAGTATTGTCAATGTGTCAATTTCTCACGGTACTATTCCTCATGAGCAACAAGCTCGTGTTTCAGGTGCGCGTATTTTATTGAAACCAGCCGCACCTGGTACTGGGTTGATCGCTGGTGGTGTCGTGCGAATCGTGTTGGAAGTTGCAGGTGTGAACAACGCATTAAGCAAGTCACTCGGTTCAAACAACAAAATCAACATCGCTTATGCAACAGTTGCTGCGTTGAGCGAGATTAAGCCAAAATCTGCATGGCACACGACTAAAATTGCTGCAGCGACTAAAAAGACTGAAAAAGCAGCGAAGGAAGAAAAATAATGAAATACAACGAACTTAACCTTAAAGCAGACCGAAAGAAAAATCGTGTCGGACGTGGTATTAGCGCTGGACAGGGTAAAACTGCTGGTCGTGGTACTAAAGGACAAGGATCTCGAACTGGTTCAAGCCGCAAGCCTGGATTTGAGGGTGGACAAAACCCTTTTATGTCTCGAATCCCTAAGCTCCGAGGATTTAAGCCTTTCTGGGACAAGCCAACGACAGTCACAACCGGTGCATTAAACAATTTTACTGGTCTTGTAGATAATTTTGCTCTTTACCAAGCTCGAATTCTTTCAGCTCCTGACCAAAAAGCTCGCGTCGTTGTACGCGGTGAATTGACAGTGAAAGTTGACGTGAAATTGCAAGGTGCAAGTGAAAAGGCAATCGAAATGATCACCAAAGCTGGTGGTAGTTTTGAGAAGACTGAACGTCCGAAAGCAACGAAAACTGAATCAGACGATTCTAAATAACAACATTTTACGTAAGTAAGTAGCACCATAACCCTGCTATACTAAAAATATTGTTGAAATTTAAAATTAAATGAGGGGAAGCGCACGTCAAGCTATATTGAGTTTTGGTGTCGCTGCAAGTTGATACTTTGAGCACTACAATCGTAGCGCATCATCATACTGACACTTGCAGGCTAAAACGTCTAAAGCGTCACACGTGTGCATAGTAGGTCACTATATGAACTGGAAAGTAATTTGGCGTTCATTCAAACACGCTGATATGAGAAAAAGGCTGCTTGCAGTCCTTGGTATGATTTTTGTATTTCGTGTGTTAGCACAAATTCCTATTCCTCTTGCTGACCCTACGACACTGAAAGAGCTACTTGACACCCTGTTTACTGCAACACAAGACACGCAGCTGTTTGGGTTCCTTGATGTGTTGAGTGGTGGTGCGCTTGCGAACTTCTCAATTATGTTGATCGGTCTTGGGCCATACATCAATGCAAGCATTATTATGCAGTTACTTACCCAGGCGATACCAAAACTTGAAGCGTTGAATAAAGAGGGTGAGTACGGTCGTAAGAAGATTAATCAGATAACCCGTATGATTACTTTGCCTCTTGCTATTGTACAGTCTATTGGTGCTATCGTTCTTGTGAGACAGCAAGCTCAACAGATATCAGGTCTTGATATTACCGCTAATGCAAACATTATGAGCTGGGTACTGATGGTGACCGCTCTCACAGGTGGAGCGATGCTCCTTATGTGGCTCGGTGAACTTATTACCGAACAAGGTGTAGGTAACGGTATCAGTTTGCTTATTACCGCTGGTATTGTGTCGCAGCTTCCGTCTACCATTGCATCTATCGCAACAAGCGTATTTTCAGGTGACGAATCAGTTACCTTATTGGGGCGAACGATCAACTATCGAACGGAGTCATTGTATATCGCGCTTGGTATTTTAGCTGCGGTAGTGTTTACGACATGGGTCGTAGTGAAACTGAATGAAGCTCAGCGTCGGATTACTATTAACTATGCAAAACGTGTCCAAGGTAACCGCACATATGGTGGAGTCACGACAGTGCTCCCGGTTAAGCTTATTATCGCTGGTGTGATTCCAATTATCTTTGCAGTTGCATTCTTGAGTGTACCAAGTTTCGTCGGTCAGATTTTAACAAACAACTCAAGCGAACGACTCGCTGATCTTGGACAGAATTTGACACTATGGTTCCAGACGCCAACATCACAAACCTTCGCAGCACCGGGATGGACACCATTTATTTACCCAATAACCTATTTCGTATTGATTGTTATGTTTACGTTCTTCTATACAAGTATTACCTTCAACGCGAAAGAAATTGCGGAGAACTTGCAAAAGCAAGGTGGATTCATTGAGGGAGTACGAAGTGGTAAAGATACAGAAAAGTATCTAAGGACTATTGTTACTCGTCTCACATTTTTTGGTGCGCTTAGCTTAGGGCTTATTGCTTTGGGGCCGATCGTGGCACAGATATTTATTGATACGAGTATTACTATTGGTGGTACCGGCGTGTTGATTCTTGTAGCGGTTGCGCTCGAGACATTGCGACAAGTAGAGTCACGAGCGTTGATGGTGACTTACGATGATTACTCAGCTGATGATTATTTCGACGGTGACTCAAAAGAACCGAAGCAAAAGCGTCGTTTACCACGAATCATTCGTCGTAAAAAAGAACTGACCGTCTAAAGTGAATTACCTCTTGAGATATCAAACCAACTCTGTTATAATTAACTCTTGAATATAATTTATGGCAGTTAACAAGGAAGTTATTGAACTAACAGGGGTGATTGTAGAAACTCTACCAGGCACCCAGTTCAGAGTGGAACTTGAAAACGGACATCAAATTATAGCGCATGTTGCTGGTCGAATGAGAAAGAATTATATCCGACTCGTTCCTGGTGACTCGGTCACTGTAGAATTGACACCTTATGATCTTACTAAGGGTCGTATTACATACCGCAAGTCCTAGTTCGTTTTTACGATCAAGGCATAGTATTAAATTAAAGCAGTGTGTCACAGCACCGGGATTGGAGTGTGATCCGGATGAAAGTCCGTGCAAGCGTTAAAAAGATTAGCCCTGACGACAAAATTGTTCGTCGCAAGGGTCGTCTTTACGTTATCAACAAATTTAAGCCAAAGCATAAGCAGAGGCAGGGGTAAGTCATGGCCAGAATATCAGGAGTGACTATTCCTAACGAAAAACAAATTAAGTTCTCTTTGTGCTATGTTTACGGCATAGGACCTAAAACGAGTGATGAAATACTTGCTCGTGCAAAGGTTGAGACAACTGTACGCACAAAAGATCTTACTGATGCAGAGATCTCTCGAATTCAGGATGTTATCAATGAACGACTTATCGTTGAAGGTGAACTTCATCGTATCGTGACATCTAACATCAAGCGCCTAAAAGATATTAAATCTTATCGTGGGGACCGACACAGTCGTAACCTCCCTAGTCGTGGTCAACGCACTAAGACTAATGCACGTACACGACGTGGTAAGAAAGTAACTGTTGGAGGTACAGCTAAGAAAGCTGTATCGAAGACTTAAGGCATAAGGATTCGAGGAATATATATGGAAGACAAGAATACTGTCGCTTCGAAACCTGCTGTCTCGAAGCGAAAAAAGAACAAACGCTCTGTCTCTTATGGACAGTTGCATGTTCTTGCAACATTTAATAACACTATTGTAACTTTTACTGACCCAACTGGTGCAGTTTTAACACAAGCAAGTGCTGGAGCGTGTGGATTCCGTGGAAGCAAAAAAGGGACAGCTTATGCTGCTCAAATCGCTTCTGAAAAAGCGGCAAACGAAGCGAAGCAACAACACGGCTTGAGTAAAGTTGACGTTTTCGTTAAGGGTATTGGACAAGGACGAGACACGGCTATCCGTGCACTTGCTAACCTTGACATCTCTGTCGAGAGCATCACAGACATTACCGGTATTGCTCATGGTGGTGTACGACCACGAAAGGCAAGGAGGAACTAACCCATGGCTCGAGATACACAATCTATCGTAAAGATGAGTCGTCGCGAAGGCTACGCGCTTCATCCGAAGGCTCACAAAGCACTTGTAAAGCGTACTTCTATGCCTGGACAAGCCGCTGGTGGACGTTTCCGCGCGAAAAGCAGCCAGTACTCTATTCAGCTTCGTGAGAAGCAGAAAGTAAAAAGACTATACGGTCTACTAGAACGCCAGTTTGCAAACCTTATGGCAGAAGCATCACGAACAAAAGGTCAATCTGGCCAAGTTCTTTTGCAGATGCTCGAACAGCGTGCAGACAACGTGGTGTACCGATCTGGTCTTGCACCGAGTCGTCGTGCTGCTCGTCAGCTCGTGACACATGGTCATTTCTTGTTGAACGGTCGTCGCTTTGACATCCCGTCACTTCGCTTGCAGCCAGGTGATGAGCTTGTTGTACGCGATCACAGCAAACAATCTGATTATTTTAAGAGAATTGACGAAACGAGCCCTGCATCTGAAAACGGTGCAAGCTGGTTGAAAGTTGATCGTAAGAAACTCGTTGTAGGTGTGAGCGGCATCCCAGCTCGAGATGACGCAGAAACAGATATCAACGAACAATTAATTGTCGAGTACTACTCGAGATAAGGTGGAGGAAGAAAAACGTATGTCAAAACACATTAATACACCAACTATCACTAACGTGACAGATGATGGCGACAGTACTGCGACTTTCGTAATTGAGCCTCTGCATACTGGCTATGGCATGACACTTGGTAACTCAATTCGTCGTGTATTGCTTTCGAGCATTGCTGGTGCTGCAATCACCTCATTTCGAATCGAAGGTGCAACGCACGAATTTACTTCTCTTGATGGTATCAAGGAAGACGTCGTTGACATCATGCAGAACCTAAAAGGTATTCGCTTTAAGGTATTTAGCGAAGAGCCACAGACACTTGTTATCGAGAAAAAAGGTGACGGTGCAGTGACTGCTGCTGATATCAAAGCAACTGCTGATGTAGAAGTTGTCAATACAGACCACCATATCGCAACAGTTGATGGTGCGAAGCACAGTTTCAAGGCAGAAATTGTCGTTGAAACAGGACGTGGTTACCGAACAATAGAAGATGCAAATGCAAAGAAGAGCAGTGATTTTATTTCACTTGACGCTATCTTTAGCCCAGTACTACGTGTTCGTTACCATGTTGAAAACACTCGTGTTGGTCAAATGACTAACCTTGATAAGTTAAGTGTCACAGTTTCTACAGATGCGACTATCACTCCAGCAGATGCTTTTGAAGAAGCAAACGCTATTTTGATGAATCAGTACGAAGCGCTTGCAGGTAAAACTCGTGTTGAAGCACGACCAATGCTTGTTGAGGCTCGCCCTGAAGTAGGACACGCACAAGATGAAGACGAAAAAGATATGCTCACTACTTCTATTGAAGATTTGAACTTTTCTGCTCGTACCACAAATGCATTGATTAACAACGACATCCACAACTTAAAAGATCTTTTTAGCTTGACGGATGCTGAACTAAAAGACCTGAAAGGCTTCGGCAGCAAGGCACTTGATGAAGTGCGTGAGAAGCTTGCCGAACTGGAGCTATAAAAAATGCATAGACATGGATATAAAGGCCGAAAATTCGGCAGAGAAACAGACCAGCGTCGTGCTCTTATTAAGAGCCTTGCTGAAAGTTTGATTCTTCATGAATCAATTGAGACTACTTTGCCTAAGGCGAAGGAAGTTCTTCCTTACGTCGAACGTTTGATTACGAAGGCGAAAAAAGGTGGATTACATAACCGCCGACAGGTGATTGCAAGTCTTCAGACACTTGAAGCAGCACATAAGCTTGTTGATGAAATCGCACCAAAGCTTTCTGGTCGCGTCAGTGGTCACTTGCGTATTGAACGCACTAGTGCACGACGTGGCGACAATGCACAGCTTGCACGCATCTCATTTGTAGATGATTTAAAGCCAGTAGCGAAAGCTGAAAAAGCAGAGAAAGAAGCGCCTAAGAAGGCAGCTCCATCTACTGCAAAAGCAAAGGATGGTAAAAAATAATGAAAACTTTTAGCGCAAAACCTTCTGACGTTAAACGCTCTTGGTACGTTGTTGATGCTTCTGAGGCAACCCTCGGTCGTATTAGTACTGAAATCGCACAATTACTTACTGGTAAAAAGAAGCCAATGTTTACGCATCATGTTGACTGTGGTGACTATGTTATCGTTATCAACGCTGACAATTTGGTCGTCACCGGTCAGAAGATGACCGACAAGATGTATTACCATCACACAGGTTATCCTGGTGGGTTAAAGACTCGTTCGTTGCAAGAGCAGCACGGTATTGACTCTACGAAGATCATTGAAACTGCAGTTCGCGGTATGTTGCCAGTCAACAAGCTACGTGATGGCCGTTTGAAGCGATTGAAAGTGTATGCTGGTATGGAACACGGTCATGAGGCTCAGAAGCCAAAAGTCCTTGATTTGAAGAAAGGGAAGAAATAATGGCTGAACATTATACCTACGCTATTGGACGTCGTAAGAGTTCAACAGCTAAAATTCGACTCACGAATGGTAAAGGTGAAATTAAGATTAACGGAAAGCTCGCGAGCGAATATTTCGCTAACAGCGCAACGTTACTTCATTCACTTGACGCACCATTTCGTGTAATCGAAGATAACAAATACAATGTGACTGTTGTCGTTGACGGCGGTGGCCATGTTGGACAAGTTGATGCGATTAAACTCGGTATCTCAAAAGCTCTCGTGATTAAAAACGAAGCTTTGAAGGGTACTTTGAAGAAAGCTGATCTTCTTGGACGAGATCCTCGTGAGAAAGAACGAAAGAAATTCGGTCTTAAGGGCGCTCGTAAGCAACGTCAATTCACCAAACGTTAAAACCGCCCTGTGCTAACAATCGAACAGGTCGCTTGTTGGCAAAGAGCTTACTGGCAACTGCACACGTTTTCGTTTCTGTTCGTTTCGAGTAGTAGCATGTCTCCAACTCGAAGCCGAGCCTCACGAAGAACGTGCACAATTGCTCAGTATTTTAACCGTTTGGACACCAAGCGTTAGCATTTTGAGAGAAGGTGAATCCTTCTCTCATCGAGCAGAGTGCCAGGATGAGCCTGTCACTCTGTCTGCTCACATCCCAGGTGGAATAAATAACCTCAGAATAAATCTGGGGTTATTTATATTTATAAAATATATAAGAATGAATAATATATTGTAAATAATTCTTAAGGAGAATGATTTTCATTTATACTTATAGGTAATGAGTTTAAGTGTTTCAAAATTAATGAAAC
>CAYNWE010000008.1:0-16047 GCA_964400855.1 uncultured Candidatus Saccharibacteria bacterium | reverse complement strand
TTGCAAATACGGACCAAAATACTCAGCACCGTCATCGAGTGGACGACGCGTGAAAGTCACCGTCGGATGGTCGGATTTAATATCAATTCGTATATACTGCAAACTTTTATCGTCACGTAGTAAGATATTATAACGAGGCAAATAGCGACGAATCATTTCTGCTTCGAGAAACAATGCATCGAGCTCAGTATCGACTTCAATCCATTCAGTATCATGTATTTCGGCAACTAACGCTTCAGTTTTCGGATCACGATTGCGAGATTTCTGGAAATACTGGCGGACACGGTTGTTTAAAACCGCTGCTTTACCAACATAAATAGTTTCACCCGATGCGTCTTTATGAAAGTACACACCGGGTGATTTCGGTAATTCTTTTAACTTTTTTTGGAGCGCGTCAGTCATACCTTGATTATACGCAATTAGAAAGGAAATTATCCTTATAATTGAGTACAGTCAGTAGGGATAAGGACACTTGTCTTTTCAGGGATACTGCTCGCATCAGAAATTCCTGGGTTAAGTAGCATAAATTCATTAAATGCAATGTTCAATGCTGCTTCTCGTGTCGTAACATTAGGGTTTCTCTCAAGTACAAGACCGTAAACCGTTTCGCCCAGATTAATTTCTTCATATGCAGGAGTTGCGCTCGGGTCACAGTCAGCTAGGTTACCTTCTGCGTACTGACGATCACTTTGTGGATCACCTTCAATCGCTGGGGAAGTCGCATCGGGAGTACTTGGTGTAATAGCGTTATCTGCAATTTCATTACTTGAAGTTCTAGAACTAACGCTGCCAAATTGCACACGTTCCCCGACTTCATCAGTGCCCCATCCAATGATATCTAATGCAAGTTTACCTACAGATACTGGAAGTGACAGTGTGTCTGCAGCAAGCGACTTAGCGGCTTCTGATTTTGACTCAGTAAATACATCATTTACTGTTTCTGAAATGCCTCGCGCAGTCATAAGACTTAACGCAAGACTCATTACGCGAACAGCGTTCTGAGCTTTTTTACCGTGCCTTTGTCCTATTTCTCGGTCGGCATTAGTGACATATGATTTTGCCGCTAAAAATGGTCGCTTATGTAGCGCCACTTTCTTACCTTCTTCGTGAGTTCTTTCACGTTCGATTGTTTGCATATTCAACTCCTAATTATCGAAACTTATATTCTCATTATACTACAGTTTTATACTTTTGTCAATAATATTTTGCTTATGCTGGATAAAACAATTCTTCCGCGTGTATAAACTGTGCAACGTCTTGGACGACAGCGACATAATTTGAGTCTGTCGCATGACCAAGTACTTTCTTACCGGTAACTGGACTGATTGATTGCTGATAAGCAATAATATCGCATGTGACAGGGTCTACTTCATGCTGCAAAGCATTCGACGCATCCTCAAGTGAGCCACTACAGGGCACGACTTCACTAAAATGTGGTTTACGCCCCATTAACCCCGAAAAATCTATAAAGCTCCCAAATTCGTCCGTATAGCATTTGAATTCGTCTTCGATGTATATATCCTCGCCATTTATCTCTTCGCGAGTTGGAGAAGTGACTGAACCACACTCTGCCGTTGCGCCCTTAATACCATGATGATTATTTGATTCATTCGAGAGCGTGTCAGTCCCATAACCTGTTTCAATTATTGGGACGGCCATCATTAACTGTGGATTTACTTGGCTGCCATTGTTCATGGCATATTTAACCCCGTTAAAAACGAATTTCACGTACTCTTTTTGATGCGAGGGAATAGACAAGCTATCGATCACCGCTTCTCCGTTTGGATTTGCCGTCCATCGAGCACCAGAATTCTCTAGTGCTATTTGTGGATAATCACGGCTATTTACCCCCTGTTGTGATTGTTGCTCGTTCAACTTGTCGGTAGCAAATTCTGCAACCGCTTCACGAACATTGCCATCTGTAACCCATTGATCTGTTGCAGCACCAAATGACAGCAGCAATGCGCAGGCATAGCGCAAAGGCATTCGACGCTTTTGATAACTCATGTGCTCAGACATAATAAGCTATTGTATCATGCTTATGATAAAAAGTCAATATTGTTATGCTTTAGCGTATTCGGTAGCGCAGGCTTCACACATGACATGGAGTTTTCGACGGACATTGGTCGAATTTATCTGGTGAGAGGTTTTTTTGCCACAAGATTCGCATTCTGCGATGTCCTTCGCTTTATCCGAAAAACCCATCTGCATTCTATCGTCAAAAACAAATAATTTACCTTCCCATAGACCATCGTCACCAAATGCTTCACCGTACTTCACGATACCACCATCAATCTGATACACTTCTTCAAAGCCACGATTTTTCATCATTGCACTCAAAATTTCACAGCGTATCCCACCGGTACAATATGTCACAATTGGCTTATCTTTATGCTTCGCAATTTCACCGTTCTCTAAGTCTTCTTTAAAATCACGACTCGTTACCGTATTTGGGACAATGGTGTTTTTAAACCGGCCAATTTGGGCTTCGTACATATTGCGGCCATCATAAAAAATCACCTCATCACCCTTTTCTTCGACAAGCTTATGTAGGGCTGCTGGCTTGAGGTGTTTACCGCCGTTTACTATGCCAGCTTCAGTCACCACGATTTCATCAGCAGCATCAAACGCAACAATCTCTGGCTTCACTTTGATCTTTAGTTTTGGAAAATGCTCGTTCCCACCACTACTCCATTTATACGTAATATTTTTAAAAACGACCGATTCGTTCATAGCTCTTTTATAGGCACGTAAATTTTCGATATCACCACCAAGCGTGCCATTGATGCCATGAGGACTGATAAGCACTCGACCCTTTAGCTCAAGTCGCGTGCATAGTTCACGTTGCCATCGCATCGTCATTTCTGGGTCTTTAACCGGCGTAAACTTATAGTATAAAATGATTTTTTGCATATATTGATTGTCCGAATGCATATTTTAACAGATTATGACTCAAAATTATAGTCACGCTTACCGTTAGATAACGCCATTATAGAACAAAAGTAATACGGTGATGGCTATACCGGTGAGCACTCCAAGCACGACCGCTGTTCCTGTCGATATCATCATTGATGCATCTTGTTGTTGTGCTTTTTCAGCGGCGTCTAGCAGTGCATTTTGCTCACCATTTACATAACCCTCGGTACCATAATTTTCTGAAACTGCTCTATCGGTTTGCGGTTGAGCTTGCGTTTCAGCTCCTTCGTTGCGAGCAATAAATCCACCGTCGGTATCATGACGAGTTTCATTACGCAGTTCACGCTGCATCTCTACTGCTTCCAGCGAGCTTCGCATCACCTTTTCATACCTGTTGCCACCATTCATGTACTCAAGCACGACTCGCCTCAGATTAACCGCATCGATGCGATTACGTTCGTACAGCTCCCGCAAACTCGTCTTTTCAAGAAAGATATTGTCAGCAACTTGTAATAACTCAGAAACGGTCATACTTCGAGGGTCCTTTTTCACCTCACTCGACTTTGGTGCGATAACCTTTTCGCTGGATACAACCTGTCGTTCTGACGTAATAGGCACAGGAACAGCCTCTCGTTCAACCGGTAATCGCTGCTCAAGTGTTGTCTCGTGCTGTTTTTCTACCTGAGCATTTTCAGCGTTCAGTTGTTCGATAATCTCTGTCTTTTGAAGCAAATCACCGAGTTTTTCTGGCTCGCTCGGTTCTTGTAACTGCTTTTCAATTGCTCGCTCAAAGTTTGCCTCTTTTTCAGCGACGAGCTGCTTTTCTGCTTCGACAGTGACAACAGGCAATGCAGCAATTTTCTCAACAATAGATTCTGTTGTCGCGGCCTCGACCTTGTCTGTAGCAGGAATTATATCTTTTGTTTTCAAGCCGCCATATGCGTCTTCTGCTGATTCGCGAGCACGTTTCGCAGCAGCTATTTCACGCACTTTTTCCTCTGAATTTATGAGCTTGTCTTTTAACTCACTGATAGCGTCATCTTTTTTACGAATTTCTGGTGCGAAAGCTGCTTCTGTTGCACGACGCCCTCGTCTCTTTCCAAGTAGATAGCCGACAACTCCACCCAGCAATAAATCACCACTTCGTCTCTTTCGATAATAGTAGTCGTTCATTTGTTCGTAATCTGCTGTGTTCGTCTGTGCATTTGGATTAAGTGCGCCACCTGACGGCAAATTATAATTCGGCACTCCTCCAGCTCCCCCACCATAAGGCACAACGGGTGGACGTGGCGGTACGGGTGGCGCTGGAGGCGTTGGTGGCACCGCTACTGTACGCCTACTTTGTTGTTGGTGAGGGATGTCCACCACTTCGTCATCGGTAAAATTTTGTGTCTCAATTAGATCTTCAGGGAGCGCATCAGCTTGTGGTGGCTCGAGTTCATCTTCAAGTGCATCATCTATCGCTTCAGCTGCAGGCAGTCCCTGCTCAATCCGTTCACTCACTTGCTCCAAAAACGCAGCATCAGCCACAAGCTCATCAGCGTTTTCTGGAGCAGTCTGCGAATCAAGTTCATCACTAACATGTGAAATTCTTTCAACCAATACTTCTTCAAACGCTGCGTTATCTATGCCTTCGCTATCTTCAATATTCTGAACTTGGTCAGCTGATTGGTTCTGTTGCTCACCTTGCTGCGACTCAGTTGGCGTCTCAGAAGTTTCTGCATCCGACTCTAGCGGCATAGGTGCAGCTTCTTGCTTCAACAGTCCTTCAAATAATCGACGCTTTGGCGCTTCTGCTGCGGCTTTCTCTTTATCTGCGTTGCTATCTTGCTTCTCTTTCTCTAGAAAAAGTGCTCGCTTTGGTGGACGCTTCTCATCTTTGGTCTCTTTTTCATCGTCATCATCATCTTTTTCAGACTTATCTTCGTTCTTCTCACCGCCATATCGATTAGCCATGTCTTTGTCTTTATCGCTCAGTGATGCTGATTTGTCTTCTTCGCTCATAGGTTTCTCGTTTCGTGTTGATTGTACCTGTTAAAGTGAAAAAATTCCACCTTTACAGAGGTATGCTAAATGTTTATACTAATATAACTTGCACGAACGATGGATCTCTTTTACATAACCCATCGGTCCTATACAAAAATAATTCTATGAACAACATCAATAAACAGACACTTACTATACTGTGGAGACATTGCGCAAAATATCCTGGCTATTTATTTGGCCTCGCAATAGGACTTCCAATAACCCTACTATTCCATCAGATCATTCCGCCGCTCATTGCAGCCTCGGTACTCGATAAATTATCAAGCGGCTCTTTCACAAAAGAAACAATCTGGCAGGATTTTGGGTCGGACCTTGTTTGGTACACGATTCTAGTGATTATTGCCGGCAGCCTCATATGGAGAATAATAATTTATCTCATTTGGAAACTCGAATCGTATGTCACGCGAGATCTTGTACGAACAATGTTCAACCACCTCATGTCGCTAGACGCAGATTTTCACGCTAACTCATTTGGCGGCTCACTCGTTTCACGAACCAATAAGTTTCTTGGTGCTTACGTCAGGATTGCCGACACCATCTTTTTTAACCTTTATGGGCTTGTTATTATTTTCGTCGCAACTTCGTTAATCATGTGGTCACGTGCGCCACTATTTGTTATTTGTCTTATTGCCATCTCATTATGCTATGTGTTAATCGCTATAAAAATGACAAAAACAGTACGTTCGTTCTCGGCAGTTGAAGCAAAAAAGCAAAATATCCAGACTGGCTATCTCGCCGACATGGTAACGAATGTACTCGCTGTTAAAAGTTTTGCAGCAAGAAAAAATGAGCAGAAACGATTTGAAAAAGCAACCTCTGATACAATGCGGGCTACAAATAATCTCATGTGGTCATCGCTCAAGAGAGAATTTTTCTTCGGCTGGATCACTTCTACTATCCAAGCTGCTGCGCTGATTATTGCCGTCGTCAGTGTCGTTAAATTCGACGCAGAAGTCAGTACCGTTTTCTTATTACTTGCTTACACGTCTAATATCACACAACGTCTGTGGGATTTTCCACAAGCTGCGTTACGTAATATCAACAGAGCGCTTGGTGACTCAATAGACGCGACTGAGACGCTACTCCGAAAACCGTCAGTTGAAGATATCAACAACGTTGAGAAGTTTGAGCCTCGAAATAGCTCAATCTCGTTTAACGCAATTACATTCTCACATGATCATAAAAAGTTATTTGAAAATTTCGATCTCACTATAACAGCAGGAGAAAAAATTGGGCTTGTGGGTCCGAGCGGGGGCGGCAAAACGACTGTCACAAAACTGCTCTTTCGTTTTATGAACCTGCAGAACGGGACCATAACAATTGGTGGTCAAAATATCGCAAACATCGCGCAAGATGACTTACATCGTTTTATTGCCTACGTTCCGCAAGAACCACTTCTATTCCACCGCTCGCTTGCAGAAAACATTGCTTATGCAAAACCAGACGCAACAAATAAAGAAATACATCGTGCAGCAAAACTCGCACACGCCCATGAGTTCATAGAAGACCTCGCAGAAGGCTACGATACGCTCGTTGGTGAGCGTGGCGTCAAACTGTCTGGCGGACAGAAGCAACGTATAGCGATCGCACGTGCAATCTTGAAAGACGCCCCTATCCTCCTACTTGACGAAGCCACGAGTGCGCTAGACAGTGAGAGTGAAGCCGCAATTCAAGATGCGCTTAAAAACCTCATGAAAAATAAAACAACTATCGTGATAGCACACAGACTGAGCACTATACAGCATCTTGACAGAATTGTCGTGCTTGAAGCAGGAGCTATCGTCGAAAGTGGCTCACACGATGAACTCGTGAAAAAGAAAAACGGGCTGTATGCCCGTCTCTGGTCTCATCAATCTGGTGGATTTCTCCAAGATTAACAGCTATCTACTTTGTGGGCGCTTCACTAAAAGCTCACCATCGCTATAACTTCGAGTCGTATTGTCAGGAATAAAAATAATATCTACAATTGTTCCGACAAAAGGCACCTCAGACACCACTTCAGTGCCAGTTGCAGTAGTTCTCTTCTCAACAAGGTCAGGTATTGCTTCGAGAAATCGGCGCTGAATTTCATCGTCGGGCGAGATCTCACTAAAACGTCCGACGAGCTCCCAGCCTTCTTCTAGTAAAGTTGTACCTATTTGGTTATCGTACATCATTATATTATATCACTATAATAAATATTATGCAATAGCTGCTGACCGGTTAAACTACTCAGCCTTTTGTTCGCTACCGTTTTCGCTCGGTACATCTGCTGCAACAACTTCTTCGGCTTCCTTCTCAACTTCGGCACGTGGCACAGTAACACTTACCACTACCGATTCCATATCATCCTCAAGAAGTTCGACATCGCTCGGAACTTTTACTGCACTCATTCGGATATCATCATCTTCCGTCGCAACGCCAGTGACATCGATTTCAATAGCGTCAGGAATGTTGTTCGGGAGGCCTTTGACCGCAACATGGTCAATATTCAAACGAATAAGTAGCCCTGCAACGCTTGCAGGTGCTTGACCAACCATATGAAGTGGCACTTCGGCTTCCACTGCAACATTCATTTTAATCGCGTGAAACGAGACGTGTGTAAGCGTTGCCTTAACTGGGTCAAACGACACATCCTTGATCATAGTAAAATGCTTTTTACCGTCAATCGTTAGCTCAATTGGGTGATGCTTTCCAGCTTTGTGCCAAGCCTTAACGAGCGGCAAATAAGTAAGCTGTACATTGAGTGAATCTTTACCCTTCTCATAGATTGTCGCCGGTACTTGACCTGCTGCGCGCAATGCTTTGACTTGTTTTCCTGTTGCTTCACGTTTATCCGCAGCTAGTGCAATTGTTTCTGAACTCATTTAGTTACCCTCTTTTCTATAGAGATAGTATACCAGTAGTATGCCGACCTGTTCAAAGCAGAGTACAAACTTTTTACTTTACTTGGCAAGTAATGGGGCTAGGAACTGTCCCGTATACGAGCCCTTCACTTTTACCACTTCTTCAGGCGTCCCTGCAGCGACCACAAGGCCACCATTGGATCCACCTTCGGGGCCCATGTCTATAATATAGTCTGCTGATTTTATGACATCGAGGTTGTGCTCGATAATAATCATGCTATTTCCAGTGTCAACAAGTGCATGCAGAACATCCATCAAACGTCTGACGTCATCCATGTGCAGCCCAGTTGTCGGTTCGTCAAGGACATACAAAGTTCTCCCTGTTGAGCGCTTAGACAACTCAGTTGCGAGCTTAATTCTTTGCGCCTCTCCTCCAGACAGAGTCGTAGCCGATTGCCCTAAATGCATATAGCCAAGCCCCACCTGAACGAGTGTCTCGAGTTTTTTAGCTATAGTAGGGACATTCTTGAAGAACTCAAATCCCTGCTCAACTGTCATCTCTAAGATGTCAGCGATGGTCTTGCCTTTGAAATGAATCTCAAGCGCTTCTCTGTTATAACGACGGCCCTTACATACTTCACAAGGCACATACACATCTGGCAAAAAGTGCATCTCAATCTTAATCATACCGTCGCCTTGACAGTTTTCGCAGCGACCTCCGCGGACATTAAAGCTAAATCTTCCTGCTTTATACCCACGAATCTTTGCTTCAGGCGTGCTCGCAAATAACTCACGAATTGGCGTAAACAATCCAACATAAGTCGCTGGGTTACTTCTTGGTGTTCGGCCGATAGGTGACTGGTCAATAATGATTACCTTATCTAGGTTTTCTATACCTTCAATGTCATCATGGCGTCCAACCGCTTCATGCGCACGACTTAACCGTATATGAAGTTCTTTTGCAAGGATGTCGTTTATAAGCGTGCTTTTGCCCGACCCACTCACACCACTCACGACCACCATCTTGCCAAGTGGGACTTCAACATCAATATTTTTCAAGTTATTCTCTCGGGCACCACGGACAATAAGTGACTTTCCGCTGCCTTTGCGACGTTTTTTTGGTACTGCCACTTTCACTTCACCGCGCAGATATTTACCCGTGATACTGTCTTTGTGTTTTGAAACCTCGTCAGGCGTCCCTGCAGCAACTACATGCCCGCCATGCACACCTGCACCAGGTCCTATATCAACCAAGTAGTCAGCAGTTCTGATAGTATCTTCGTCGTGCTCGACAACAAGGACCGTGTTTCCTAGTTCTTTCAGCCGTTTCAGCGTACGAATTAGCCGGTCGTTGTCGCGTTGATGCAAGCCGATAGATGGCTCGTCAAGTACATAAAGCACACCCTGCAAACCAGAACCTATCTGCGTCGCCAGTCGAATACGTTGGGCCTCACCGCCAGATAACGTGTTTGCACTTCGCGTAAGCGTCAGATATCCAAGTCCTACTTCGTTCAGAAAGCTCAGTCGAGCATTGATCTCTTTTATCACTTGTTTGGCGATATTCATCTCTTTTTCACTAAATGCAATATGCGCAAAAAAATCGACTGCGTCTTCGACAGATAGCTCACAGATGTCCATGATGGATTGGTCGGAAACAGTCACGGCGAGTACCTCTGGCTTTAGTCGCTTACCACCACACGCATGACACGGCTTCTCGATCATGAACCGCTCTATTTCACGACGCATGAAATCGCTATCTGTCTCTTTATGGCGACGTTCGAGGTTCGGTATGACACCTTCATAGGTTGAGTCGAAATATCGACCAGAGCCAAGTGGGATTTTGTACATTTCATTGCCAGTACCGTACAAGATTTTCTCGAGTTGTGATTCACTTAACTCGCCAGTTGGCACATGTATTGAGAAATTGTAACGCTCAGCTACGGCTGTCATTTTTTTCATGTTCCATGCATCTGGCGCCATGCGGTTGTATGGTCGTATCGCCCCTTCTGCAATAGTCAGCTTGCCATTCGGTAGCACCAGTTCTGGGTCAACTTCAAGCCTGTTACCCAACCCGGTACAAACAGGACATGCACCGTGTGGACTATTAAAACTAAATGTCCGAGGCTCCATATCTGGGGCGACGAAATCGGGGTAGTCTGCATTGTAATATCGTTGACTAAACCGATGAGGCTTGTCTGCTTCGTCTGCATCAATCACGAGTAACTGTCCCTCTGCAAGCTGCAGTGCGTTCTCTACCGCCTGAAAAATACGACTTGACTGTTCTTCGTTATTCACCACACGGTCAACGATTATTTCGATACTGTGCTTGTACTTTTTATCAAGTTCTGGAAACTCATCGAGTGCATAGATAACACCATCTACTCGAGCTCTGGCATAGCCTTGACGACTGTATAGCTCAGGAATGTGTGCGTGTTCACCTTTTTTATCAACCACGACGGGTGCCAACACCATTAGACGATGTTCTTTTGGGAGGTTTGCAACGCCATCTGCAATATCTTGCGTGGTCATTGTCTGTATCGGTTGGCCATCGGGCCCGTGAGCAATTCCGATTCGTGCATACAAAAGCCTCAGGTAGTCATATATTTCGGTGACAGTGGCGACAGTTGAACGCGGGTTTCTACTTGTTGACTTTTGGTCAATCGAAATCGCTGGACTCAACCCGTCAATCTGATCAACATCTGGCTTCTCCATGAGCCCTAAAAATTGCCGCGCGTACGCGCTTAAACTCTCGACATATCGTCGTTGGCCTTCTGCATAAATAGTATCGAACGCAAGCGAAGACTTACCTGAACCACTAAGCCCAGTAATCACGACCAACGAATTACGAGGTAATTCAATATCAATGTTCTTTAGATTGTGCTCACGTGCACCTTTAACTCGTATAACCTCTGGCATAAGCTACTATTATAGTTAATGTTGATAGTCTAGGTCAAAGAGAGATTTTACTTTAACGTAGTAGGACAAGTATGGCCGTGTTAATCACGTGCGAGACGAGATCAAGCGATCGAGCTTGCAAGTGTGAAAACCCTGCGTCTCCGTCGAACGGAACAATCACTTCGTCGTGCTCAATGCTCAGATTGAAGTTTTTACCACGTATTTGACCATCTAAAGTATGAAGCGTTTGTTTCTTTTCAAAAGTGAGATCTAGTTCTATCGAATCGGTCGATAACGCGCGCCCATTCAAAATGTTCGACACATTACCACTCACCAGCCCTTCGTCGGCAATAAATGCAGCCCTAATAATCATGAAGGATGCGCCCAGCTCGCGCGCTTCTTCTCCAGCCTCAACTCTTTGCAGCTCTACATATCGGCGGCTAAAAAACCCTGAGCGAAGCAAATCACACGCACGTGCTTGTAGTGGCCGCTCAAGCCCAATTGTCAATAATCCATTAAGAATGTCATCCAGATCTTCTTGTGGTTTCCCCAAGTCAGTTAGTCGAACTGGATCTGACTTCATAACCGACTCTTTCGTCTGAGCAACAGCCTCTGGGTCAATTTCAAGAGTGTCACGATGACTTAAAATACGCAACAACCCACCATTTTCGATAAGTATACGTTGCGGGTCAACCTCGAGTGAAACAACCTCATTGATTTTTGTTGGGGCCTGAGGAGTCTCGACTATGTGTGATTTTGGTTGTTTAAGAATATGATGTATTGTCCCGGTGTCTGGGTTTCTGAAATGTGCAAGTAATTTAGGCACTCCCGCGCGGTCATTTACTTGCTCAGCACAACCCGGGAGGGCAAACGCTTGAGTTACTTTGTCAGCTACGGCAGCTGCAAAGACAGGATCAGTTTCTGTCGACATTTGACGTATTATCACCTATACGCAGTTACTTTGCAAGCAGTGACTGCGGTTCTGCATATACAAAACAGCAGTCCGTCTCGTATACTACTACTATGTCTCGAAAGCAAAATGGCAACTCACTTTTCAAAGTAGTTCTTACTGACGCTGCAGGTGTCGGCTGCCTGATGCTTGTCCCTTTTCTTGGGCCACTCCCGGGGCCCGGAGGCATCCCGCTTATCTTAGCTGGCTTCGGCTTACTTGCCGTTAACCACGACTGGGCCGACGACGCGATTCATTATGTCAAAAAACACAGTGAAAGTTTGCAAGCGATTATCTTCCCCGACCGACCGCTCGTTAAAGCTGCATGGGACTTACTTGCGCTCGTTATCTTCAGTTCAGGTCTTTGGGTAAACATTGTCGCAGAACACTGGCTACTAAAAGGCCTGTCAATCGGCACAATGGCTGGCGCCTCAACTATATTCATGCTTAATCGTAACCGCCTGGCATGGCTCGATAAGCAACTTCGTCGTACTGGCAAAAAATAACTTGATTTTTTAGTATTTTTGTGATATAATTCTTCTCAATAAAGTGAGGTGACTTTTGTCATGTGGCAGTTCATAATCTCTGGCTACGTACCAGGGACAGATATTCAAATTACTTTCGATACTATTGCAACAATTGCGGGCTTGTTTCTCGTTGCTGCATTACTCGATTTACTTTTCATGCAACGTCGCTCTATGGAACATGAGATATTGCAATCAATGCGTAAAATTCACGATTTTCGTAAGTGGTCTATTTAGGATTACGTTTCGATAGGTTCAGGTAAAATACTTTCAATATACAGCTGTAGCTCGGCGAGCAGATACTCGTCATTGCTAGAGAGTTTCCGTGTTGTCGCTATTTCTTGCATGCGCTGATAAATACGCGCAACCTGGCTTTTTTCGCCACCCTTAAAGAACAATTCTCGACGACGCTCATCCCATTTTTCATGCTGTTCTGGCGTCATACACATCTGATAATTTCTGCCAACATACAGTGGCATAAGCTCTCGCAACCGTTTGTTTTTAATCTTTGGTTGCAGTTCGTCAAATTGCGCAGGGTCACTCATGCGTATTTCAAGCATTTCCGCACGGTCTTTATCCACCCAAAACCCGTCATATATCTGGTTATCTACCGGCTGATCTAACGGAAGTTTAGTCTGCTGTTGTTTCTCTAGTATGTCCAAAGCCTGCTCGACATTTTTAATAAATTCAGGGTTGTCGGTAAGCACTTTTTCATGCGCCTCAAATGTCTCATTATACCCAATGCGCTCTTTGCTCTGTGCATCAAGCACGCCAAACGGCGCCACCGCAGGGCAGCGGTTGTACTGCAGTGTCTTTATTGGCAGCTGCTTTAACTCGTCGCCATATCGTACCGCCCAATGTTTTGCAATCTCTTCAGACGTTTTTGTGAGCCATTCTGTCGGGTCATGTCGCAAATCATACACAAGCGCTGCTTCCCTGCGTGGGTGTCGAAACAATGTTTTAACGACTGTTGTTTTATGAAAAGCTGTGTCATATTTACCGGATGTATAGACAAAGGGCTTTCCGCCCTCTGCGAGCAATGCGACTTTTTTCTTATCCTTAGCTTGCAATAAATAGTCAAACAACTTTGGCTGAGCAGTCTTAAACCGTCGAGCGAGCTCAATAAGCGCCAATACATCACTCAACGCGTCATGTGCATTCTCGTGCAACACCCCATTTGCTTTTGCCATAGACTCTAAGCGTACAGTGGGTTTACCGTCATCTGTAAAAGGCCATTCGAGCCCCTCAGGTCGCAGTGCACGCATCATACGCATTGCATCGAGTAAATCCCACCGACCTTTGCCGTCTTTCCAGTGCCATTCATATGGGTCATGAAATGTCCTGAAGCAAACGAGTCGCATAAATTCATCGTCAAAACGTATATTGTTATAGCCAACAAAAACGGTGTTAGGTTGCGCGATTTTCTCATTAAAGAATACAGCGAAATCTGCTTCACTCAGTCCATCTGCAAGCGTTTGTTGCGGCGTAATCCCATGCACCAAAATCGCATCAGGCTCTGGTAAAATATCGTCCGGCAGTTTCACCAATATATTGTCTGCCTCGCCAATAGGCTCAAGAAGTTCATTTGTGCGCTGTCCGGCAAACTGCATCACTCTCCCACTTCGCGGACTCCCACTCGAAGTTTCAAGATCATAGAAATAGAATGTCATACATCAAGTGTACCACCTCATGACATCTCGAGTATTTCAATCTATTTTTAATTCAAATTAAGGGCAAGTTTGAATACTACGTATAGACATAGAGCCGCTCACTTGGTTTTGTACAGTTGTCCCACTCAGCGAGGTCCCAATTACCAAAGATATAATTTCCTGTTTAAAATTCATCGGGTGAGGAATCTTCACTCGTCCATATCGTGGAATTGTATAATAGGCATAACCTGGTACACCTTTTAGATACGTTGTACTTGGGTTACTGCTTACAACCAAGACCTGTGCAGTATCAACCATCTTTGTCATATCCCTACAAACGTAAACCTGAACTATGTGTGCATTCAAAATTCTCGACCAGCCCGCAGCACTTGCACTTTCCTGTTCATAAAGTTTCCACCCACCATAGCCTACGCTTGAAAGTGCAAGAAAACCTGCTAGGCCAAGATAACTGAGCTTTTTCCAGTTTTTCTTGAAGTCTAGGTTTTTGAGGCTGAACTTTTTGTTCTTGTTAGACTTAATAGATTTCTTAATGCTGGTTGATTTTGCGTTGGTTTTTGCCATGGTTTTTTATTTTACCTTTTTATTGGTGATGTTATACGTATAATAAAAGCATGAACACTTTCAGAGCGCAATGGTTGTCTGCAAGCGAAACCAGAACAATACGCCTTTTTGTTAAGGCTAGAAGTGTTATTTTTGTAGTATTTTTGACGATTATACTTTTTAATTTCGAATCTGCTCGAGCACAGATGCCCGTCACAGAAGACCCGATCAGCTTCGGAGCCTGCCTCAGCAACCCAAATTATATTGAGTCAACATTTCAAATAGCTCCAGGCAAATACAATGTCTCTATAGACAATAAAGACATGGATATTTCTGCAGCATTTGTGACTAACCTTGACAGGCTCTGCAAGCCTATAGCGACGAGCGCGAACCTTCAAGAACTTGAGATAGACACATCACAAGACCTAATCACCATTCAGTTATTTAGCGACTACGAATTAACGCAGGATGATAGGCCTTCGATAGTGTTCAGTAAACAAGGAAATGACGACAGTACTATATGCCAATCAGCAACTGGATGCCCTTACGAATATAATGACGTGCTTACCACACTCTATCCTAAGCGCCTTTCCTCTTACTTTGACAGTATGGACGCTTATCTGTATGACCAAGTTAGCTCACTGCCTGTTTCTTCTGTTAAATATGCGATTGATAACAAAATAGTTTACGAAAAAGACACGCTCGAATCGTTTAATCAAAACTACATCCCTCCTGGAGACAGAGCAACTCAAATAAAAATCGAATTCAATAACGGTCAATACGCACTCATTGATGAAAATGTGAAACTCGCCACTACCGGTGATTTGTATCGTTTAGCACGTAGCTGGGTCTACCAAAACAAAGTGGTGTTAATCTACCCTTCAGTCTTACTGGTGGTTATTCTGGCTGTGTCAGCCCTACAATTTGCCAGGATTAAACGCCACGAAAAACACCTGTGGCGCGCTGAGCATCTTGCAAATTCAGAAGAATCTATGGATTCGTTACACGAAGGACGCATGACAAAAACAGATCCAGACGAATCACTTGGTACTGTGCTCGGCGCACTTAAAACACCTCTCATATTTATTATCTGCCTACTCCTAGGCGTCACTTTGCTCACAAGCTTTGGTGCGACACTAGTTAGAACAGATGGTGAGAGCATGTTGCAAACACTGCAAAACAATCAGCAAATGTTAGTTAACAAAGCCGGGCGTACGCTCGCCAGCATCAAAAGCGCAGATTACGTCCCTTCGAGAGGCGACATCATCATTTTCGAACGAGCACATGAAGGATTAGAGTCCGAGAAGTCCTTGCTCGTAAAAAGGGTGATTGGCTTGCCAGGTGACACTGTCACAGTGACTAACGACAAAATAACGGTTACCTATAGCGTAAATGGTAAAGAAAAAACATTCGTCGACGTTGATCAGCCTTGGTTTGGGACTGTCACGAAGTCTGACTTTAACGGTCGCATAACTGCGACACTCGGCGTTGGTGAGCTGTTTGTTGTAGGTGACAATCGGGACGGTTCTATCGATTCACGGTTTTTTGGGCCGATAAAGGCGAAGGATATTTACGGTTCAGTTCTTAGGGGTATTTAGGGTATTTTTCAGCCATGTTGTGGATAACATTTGCAACAATACAATTTCCGTGGTTTTATTGATTACATAATCAATAAAGCTATA